>DATBYX010000504.1:0-7525 GCA_036513475.1 Xanthobacteraceae bacterium
GGAGCGACCTTGATGCTTGAGCGCACTGTCTCCTCCGGCAAACGCATTGGCGTTGCCGCCTTGATATCCATTGCGTCCTGCAGCATTGCCGTCGCCCAAAATGCGCCCCCACCGCCGGCCGTCTCAGTCACTCCGGTGGTGAGCCGTCAGATAACGGAAACCGGGGATTACATCGGACGGGTTACGGCAATCGACAAGGTGGACGTCGTCGCGCGGGTGCCGGGCTTCATCGAGGAACGCAATTTCGTCGAAGGCCAACAGGTCAAGAAGGGCGACCTGCTGTTTCGCATCGAGCAGGCGACCTACAAGGCAGCCGTCGATCAGCAGCGTGCCAATCTTGCCAAGGCGAAGGCAACCGAGGTCAACGCAAAGCTCCAGCTGGAGCGTGGCAAAGAGCTCGTCAAGAACCAGAATATCCCGCAGTCCACGCTGGACCAGCGTGCGGCCGACGAGGCAGCCGCGCAGGCAAGCGTTTTGGAGGCACAGGCGCTGCTCGAGCAGGCCGAGATCAATCTCGGCTATACCGAGATACGCTCGCCCATTGATGG
Organism: Xanthobacteraceae bacterium; assembly: GCA_036513475.1. Classification (GTDB taxonomy): domain Bacteria; phylum Pseudomonadota; class Alphaproteobacteria; order Rhizobiales; family Xanthobacteraceae; genus VAZQ01. The sequence continues at coordinate 549 of DATBYX010000504.1, forward strand.
GCGGATCGGCCTTGCGATCTTTACGGTCGGCAATCTGGTGCAGCCCTCGTCCGGAAAGCTGGCAACAATCGTCAGCCAGGATCCCATCTATGTCATCTTTCAGGTCAGCCAGCGCAATATTCTCACCTACAGGCAGAGGGTGGCGCAATCGCCCGAGCAGAGCGCACATGTGACCATTCACATCAAGCTGCCCAACGGCACCCTCTATCCGCATCCCGGGCTGACCAACTTCCTCGATGTCCAGGTCGATCCTACAACCGATACGGTCGCGATACGTGCGCAGGTGCCCAACCCCGAGGGCCTGCTGATCGCCGGCGGGGTCGTTGGCGTCACAGTAGAACGGGGTGCACCGCGATTGGCGCTGATGGTTCCGCAAGCCGCCGTGCTGCTCGATCAGGCCGGCCGCTATGTTCTGATGGTAGGCGCGGACAAGAAGGTGGAGCAGCGCCGAATAACGACGGGTGTCGAGCAGGGCCGGGATGTGGTCGTGACCGACGGTCTCAAGGAGGGAGAGCTGGTTATAGTCGAGGGGGTGCAGAAGGTGCGTCCCGGCCAGATCGTGACGGCGAACGTCGTCGCACAAAATTAGACCAGATGTTTTCCGACATCTTCATCGAGCGGCCGCGGCTTGCCTTCGTCGTCGCCATCGTCATCACGCTCGCCGGCCTCATCGCCATCACCGCGATCCCGATCGCGCAATTCCCCGAGATCGTGCCGCCGCAGGTGACGCTCAACGCCACCTATCCGGGCGCCGACGCCGAAGTGGTCGAAACGACCGTGGCGCAGCCAATCGAGCAGCAGATCAACGGTATCGACAACGCGCTCTATTATCAGTCTGCCAGCGCCGCCGACGGCAGTTACATTCTGACCGCGACTTTCGCGCTGGGGACCGATCCCGACATCAACACCGTCAACGTACAGAATCGCGCGAGCCTGGCCATCCCACAGCTGCCGCAGGAGGTGTCGCGCTCGGGGCTGACTATCCGCAAGAAATCCGCAGCCCTGCTGCAGGTGATCAACGTCTATTCCCCGAACAATACCTACGATCCCGTCTATCTGAGCAACTATGCGACCATAAATCTCATCGACCCGGTAGCGCGAATCAGAGGTGTCGGCCAGGTACAGCTGTTCGGACCGCTCGACTATTCGCTGCGCATCTGGCTTGACCCGGACCGGCTTACCGAGCTCAACCTGACGCCGAACGACGTGATCGCGGCGGTGCAGGACCAGAACATCCAGGCGGCATTGGGCCGGGTGGGCGCGGCGCCGATCACGAAGGAGCAGCAGGTCCAAATCAACATCAAGACTACGGGCCGGCTCACCCGGCCGGAGGAATTCGCGGCCATTGTGCTGCGCGCCAATCCCGATGGCTCAGTCATCCGAATCAAAGATGTTGCCCGCGTGGAGATGAGCGCCAAATCGCAAGACCGCTACAGCCGCTTCAACGGCGCTCCGGCTGCGGCAATCGGCATTTATCAGAGCCCGGGCTCGAATGCCGTGGAGGTCGCGCGCCAGGTTCGCGTGACGCTGGACTCGCTGGCAACGCGGTTCCCCGCCGATCTCGCTTATACAGTGTTCTGGGACGCCACGGTCTTTGTGACGGCGACCATCAATGAGGTGATTCGTACTCTTGTGGTCGCAATCATCCTTGTGGCCGTGGTCGTATTCATGTTCCTCGGCAGGTGGCGAACGACTCTCATCCCCCTCGTTGCCGTCCCGGTGTCGATCATCGGCACCTTCGCCGTCATGCTGCTCATCGGCTATTCGGCCAATACCGTCTCCCTGCTCGCGCTCGTGCTCGCCATCGGCATCGTGGTCGACGATGCCATCGTCGTGGTCGAGAATGTCGAGCGGGTGATGGAGGAAAACCCCGAGCTGGCGGTGCGCGATGCCTGCAAGAAGGCGATGACGGAGATCACCGGGCCGATCCTCGCCATCACGTTCGTCCTGCTCTCCGTGTTCGTCCCGGTGGCCTTCATTCCAGGCATCAGCGGCCAGCTGTTCCGCCAATTCGCGGTGGCCGTGTCGGTGGCGATGCTGATCTCGGCACTCAACGCGCTGACCCTGAGCCCGGCACTCTGCGCGGTGCTCCTCAAACATGGCCAAAAGAGCAGGGGGCCGATGCGCTATGTGCTGGGCGCGATCGATCGCGCGCGCGACGGTTACGTCGCGGTGGTGCGCCGGCTCGCACGCGTTGCGGTCATCGGCGTCCTGGTCGTGGCCGGGAGCCTGGCAGCCTCCGCGTGGCTGTTTGGCAAGACCCCGCAGAGCTTCCTGCCGGACGAGGACCAGGGCGCGATCTTCGCCACGCTGCGGCTTCCCGAAGGCGTTTCGCTCAACCGAACCGAAACTGTGGTCAAGCAGGTCGAGGACATCGTGCGGCCGATCCCGGGCGTGGAAGGCATCATCTCGGTGGTGGGATTCAATTTCATCGACTACGTGGCATCGGCAAACCAGGCGTTCTTCGTCATCCGGCTCAAGCCTTACGAGACGCGCACGGATGCCGCGCAGAGCGTCAACGCCATCATTGCGCGCCTGCGGCCGCAGATGGCGGCGATTCCGGGTGCGGTCGCATTCCCGTTCAACCTGCCTCCCATTCTCGGCCTCGGAAGCACCGGCGGTTTCCAATATGCGCTGGAGGCGCTGCAGGGCCAATCGCCGTCGGATATTGCCGCTGCGCTGCGCGGGCTCCTGGTAGCGGCCAACGGGGAGCCTGAGCTCGCGGGCGTCTACAGCACCTATGCCGCCGACACGCCGCAGATCTATCTCGAGATAGATCGCGACAAGGCGCAGGTGCTCGGGGTGAAGATCACCGACATCTTCAACGCTTTGCAGTCTACGCTGGGCAGTTTTTACGTGAACGACTTCAACGTGTTTGGTCGCACGTGGCAGGTGAACGTCCAGGCCGAGACGCAGTTTCGCGACAACATCGACGACATCTACCAGATCTACGTGCGCAATGCGCAAGGCGGCATGGTTCCGATACGGGCACTCGCCGAGGCGAAGCTGGTGCAAGGGCCGCAGACCATCGTGCGCTACAACGGATTCCGCGGCGCCATTGTGAACGGCGCGGCCAAGCCCGGCTACAGCTCAGGCCAGGCGCTCGCCGCCATGGAGCGCACCTCCGCTGCCACCCTGCCGCCCGGCTACAGCTTCGAATGGACCGGGACCGCGCTGCAGGAGAAGGCAGCGAGCGGACGCACAGGTATTGTGCTCGGAGTGGCCGTCCTGTTCGCTTATCTCTTTCTGGTGGCGCTTTATGAAAGCTGGAATATTCCGGTACCGGTCCTCTTGTCGGTCAGCGTCGCAATCCTGGGCGCGATCATTGCTCTCATGCTGGCGCGACTGAGCTTCGACGTCTATGCCCAGATCGGGCTCGTCGTTCTGGTCGCGCTTGCGGCGAAGAACGGCATTCTGATCGTTGCATTTGCGGTCGAGCAGCGCAATCTCGGCAAGGACATCAACGCGGCCGCCATCGAAGGTGCAGGCCTGAGATTCCGTCCGGTCATGATGACGAGTTTCGCTTTCATCTTTGGACTATTTCCGCTGGTCGTCGCGCAGGGAGCGGGGGCGATCACCCGCCACGCCGTGGGCACGCCGGTGTTCGGCGGCATGATTGCCGCCTCCGTGTTCGGGATTTTCGTCATTCCGCTGCTCTATATAACCGCGGAACGCTTGCGGGAGCGGAGTGGGAAGACGAAGGCGGAATGATCGCGGGCCGGCCTTCGACCGAAGAAAGCACACGTTAGCCTCCGTGAGGCTTCTCTCAACCCTCCACGTCAGTCTCAGGCCGATCAGTTTTCGTTAGAGATAGTATTTCGAAACTGAACTCGTGCTACCTTTAATCTCTTGCAGTTGCAGTCTGCTCGCGGTCAGCCGAGGGCAAAGTGGCATGCAGCGTCGCCACAACTTGCGCGCCCTCGCCGACCGCCGCGGCGACGCGCTTTACCGAACCTGAGCGCACATCGCCGATCGCAAAGATGCCCGGTCGGCTCGTCTCCAGCGGCTGACGGTTCTCGGTAGTGCCCGCGCCGGTCAATACAAATCCCTTACGGTCCAACGCTACGCCCGATCCGGACAGCCAATCCGTGTTCGGGTCGGCTCCAATGAAGAGGAACAGATGTTGAATCGGCCGCCGCACTTCCTCTCCTGATCTGCCTGCGCGCCAGCGAATTGCTTCGAGCATCGCGTCGCGGCCTTCGACGCCTGTGATGGTGGTCCGGGTCAACACCTCCACATTGGATAGGCCCGTGATGCGGTCGACGAGATACCGTGACATGCTGGACGCCAGGTCTCGCCCGCGCACCAGGAGCCAAACCTTGGAGACCTGGCTTGCCAGGTAGACTACTGCTTGCCCCGCCGAATTCCCGGCACCGACCAACGCCACCTCCCGTCCGGCGCACAGCTTTCCCTCGAGCGGGGAGGCCCAATAATGCACGCTTGCAGCCTCGAACGATGCAAGGCCATCTACTGCAAGCTGCCGATACCGCGCTCCGCTTGCGATCACGACCGAGCGGGCACTCACACGTTCATTATTGGAAAGCTTCAGGACAAAGCGGGCCTTGTTCGGACGGCTTGCCTCCTCGAGGCCAATCACCTCATCGGGGATTGCCATCTCGACCCCGAATTTCCGCGCCTGATTGTGGGCACGAGCCATGAGTGCCATGCCGGTGATGCCGGTGGGAAAGCCGAGGTAGTTTTCGATGCGGGCCGAGGCGCCGGCCTGGCCGCCGAATGCGCGGCAATCGAGCACCAGGACGGAGAACCCTTCCGACGCTGCATAGACGGCCGCGGCAAGGCCTGCCGGCCCCGCACCCACAATGGCCACGTCATACACGCGGTTCGGATCGATCGGCCCAACCAGCCCGATACATCGGGCGAGTTCGTTCTCGCTCGGATTGCGCAACAGCTCCCCACCCGGGCACAGAACGATGGGCAATTGACCGGGATCGACGTGAAAACGTTCGATCAGCGCCTTCGCCTCCGGCTCGGTCTCCGGATTGAGCGTTTGATGCGGGTGACCGTTGCGGCGGAGAAAGCCCTGCAGCCGAAGCACGTCGCCGTTCTCGCCACGGCCCACGATCACCGGTCCGCCGGCTCCCCGCTCGATCAGGCCGACACGACGCAGGATGAGGGCGCGCATGATCCGTTCTCCGAGCTCGGCTTCTGCGATCAGCAAGGCCCGCAACTGCTCCGGAGGAATAATGAGGGCGTCGACCGCTGTCTGCGCGTAAGCGTCGACCAAGGCCGGTCGGCCTGCCAATTGCGCCAGTTCGCCCATGAATGCGCCCGCGCCGTAAGTGACGATCGGGTCGCGCCGCCCCGACGCATCATGTTGTGTGATGTCTACCGTTCCAGCCAGGATGACCGTCAGCCCGTGGCCCTTCTCGCCGACCTTGGCGAGCGCCTCGCCCGCGCCGTAGGAGCGAACCTTCCCAAATCGACGCACCCGCTCGATCTCCATGGGCTCGAGCACAGGAAACATCTGATGGCGCCGCGTATCCATGATCGATGGATTCGGGAGAGACATGGTTGTTCGCACTCACTTCCGGGGCCTGCTTGTGAGACGCAGCAGCAGGCCGCCTTTATCTGCCGCAGTCGCATGCCACTCCATTGCAACCACACGGCCTGTGGTTAGGGATTTTCCGGGCTCCGCTAGCGGAGTCTTTTACTCGGCCGCGCGCAGCGCCGATCCGAGTGTTCGCGGCCCCGGAATGACAGTCAACGGCTCACTTGTCGTGAGCAGCGATCATTGCCTCACCCATCCTGACCAGCCGGTCACCTAATCCCGCGCGCCCAATGCTCTGCGCTGTCACCCGCGCACCCTCGAGTAAGAGGAACAATTCGTCCGCCAGCATTTCCGGGTCGGTCAGCTCGGCGGTGGAGCACAGCTCGATGATGCGCCGGCGCTGCGCGGTCTTGAACGCTTCGATTACGCGGCGGGCCGGGTGATCCTTTTCCGGGAGCTCGACCGCGGCATTTGCCAGGGCGCATCCGCGCTCCTTGCCGCTCTCGACATGGGCGGCCATCTCATGCAGCCAGCCACGCAACTGGGCGCGCGCATCTCCAGGATATTGGGACGCAAGCCGACCCCACACCGAGGTCGCTTTGTCCGCCAACCGGCGCAGGTATTCCGCGACCAGCTCGTCCTTTGACGTGAAATGCCGATAGAGGGTCATTTTATTGGTTCCGGCGGCTTCAGCGATCGAGTCGACCCCTACCGCCCTGATCCCGTGCCGATAAAACAGCTCTACCGCGGTCGCCAGGATGCGTTCTCGCGGCGGAATTCCATCGTGTTTTCCGTCAGTTATCGTTTTTGTTGCGGTGGCCATGGTGTTTCCTCTTGACATAGGTGTTACCGGTCAGTACCTATGTGGTGTTACCGGTCAGTATCACAAGTCCCCTTCAATGTCCATTCTCCCCTAGCCGGACGCAGCGGGTCCTGACCGAGAAGGAAATCGAGCGATGAAATACAAGACACTCTTTGCGCTGCGGCTCCTGCTCGGGCTCGTCGTGCTGGCAATCGGCAACGGTCAGACCGGCGGGCTGGGTTTGGTGTTCCAGCAGATCGAAGCCATTGGCCCCCGGCAATGGTTCAACCTGATGGCAGGAACGATCGCGCCCAATGCGCTGGTGAGCGAGCAGATTGTGCGTCGCTTTTCCAGCCAGCCCGTCCCATTCGCCGGCGACGAGATCGCCGGCGACACCAGCGTCTGATCAACCCGCATTTACTCATAGGAGCAAGCCATGGCCAATATTCTCCTGATCACCAGCAGTCCGCGCGGCAGCGAGTCCTACTCGAACAGGATTGCCGACACGGTCATAAGGGACCTGCGCAACAACGATCCTGACGCGCTGCTGATGGTGCGCGACCTGGCGCAGGACCCGCTCCCGCACGTCGACGATGATTTTGTCGCAGCGACGAGAGGACGGGAGGGACCGCAAACCACGAGACAACAGGCGATCCTGGCCGAATC
>DATBYX010000505.1:0-4424 GCA_036513475.1 Xanthobacteraceae bacterium
CGTTCCTCTCGATCCCTCCCGAGGTCATTCGCACCACCATTCGCAATAACCAGAAATGCTTCGTGCTGCGTGATCCGCGCAGCGCAGACCTGGTCAGCAAGTTCATTCTGGTCGCCAACACCGAGGCGCGGGACGGCGGCAGGGCAATAGTTGCGGGCAACGAGCGTGTGATCCGGGCGCGGCTCTCGGATACAAAATTTTTTTATGAGACTGATCTTGCGACCAGGCTGGAGGATCGACTGCCGAAGTTTCAGCAGATCGTCTTTCATGAGAAGCTCGGGACGCAGGCTGACCGCATTGCCCGTCTGGAGGCGCTGGCGGGGCATATTGCGCGGGCAATCGATGCCGACGTACAGAAGTCCGAACGCGCGGCGCTCCTCTGCAAGGCAGACCTGCTCACCGAAGTCGTCGGTGAGTTTCCCGAGCTGCAAGGGCTCATGGGCAAGTATTACGCGCAAGCACAAGGCGAAGATGAAGCGGTCGCGCACGCCTGTGAAGATCACTACAAGCCAAAGGGTCCCGATGATCTCGTGCCGGCTGATCCGGTCTCGGTTGCGCTTGCGCTCGCCGATAAGCTCGACCTCCTGGTCGGCTTCTGGGCAATCGGCGAGAAGCCGACAGGTTCGAAGGACCCGTACGCTTTAAGGCGGGCGGCGCTGGGCACAATCAGGTTGGTGCTGGGGAACGGGCTGCGCTTGCCGCTCTCTCAACCGATCCGTGAAGCTTGGGGCTTGCATGCTCGGTCCGGTGCTGCTCACCACAGCCGGTCAGAGGCGATTATTCCTGATCTTCTCGCTTTCTTTGCGGATCGTCTGAAGATTCAGCTGCGCGAGCAGGGTGCGCGGCATGATCTGGTAGACGCCGTTTTTGCGCTTGCCGGGCACGATGACATTCTTCTTATGGTCCGGCGCATTGAGGCGCTGGGGAAATTTCTGGACACCGAAGATGGCCGGAATCTCCTCGCCGGGTATCGGCGCGCGACCAACATCATCCGGATCGAAGAGAAGAGAGATGGGCGCGAATACGTGGGCGCGCCCGATACTTCTCTCTACCGCCAGCCCGAAGAAGAGGCGTTGTCGCAGGCGATTGCGATAACGAAGGTCGAGGTAGCGACCGCCACCGCGCAGGAGGACTTCGAGGCAGCGATGCACAGCATGGCGAAGCTTCGGCCTTTTGTAGATGCTTTCTTCGAGAAAGTGACGGTGAACGTGACCGAGGGGACCGATAAACAGGAACTGCGCGGAAACAGATTGAAGCTGCTAAACGAGATTCGAGAGGCTACTCGCATTGTTGCAGATTTCTCACGCATCGAAGGCTGAAATAGGAGCTGCGCGGATCAAAAAGCCGGAATTTGCGGCCGATTACATCGAGGCCGATGAGGGTTTCGATCAGTGATTGAGCCACTTGGAACTGGACGCGTACGTCGTCATTATTGTCCTGCTTGCCCATAGGGAGATTCCCATGACCATCACCGCTGCCCATGTCAGTCCGTTGATTGCCTTGATCGCCGGAATTTTGATTCTGATCATGCCCCGCCTGTTGAACTATATCGTTGCGATTTATCTGATCCTGGTCGGCATTATGGGCCTGAATGCCATTCACCACTTCATCCACTGAACAGTACATGACCAAACCCCGCCTGCGCCGCACGCCGCCGCCAAAGAAGACTGTCCGGTCTGTGCCGGAGAGGCCCGGCAAAGTCGGCAAGACGGGAAAAACCGCGAAGCCCGGCGCCTTACCGGCTAGCGCGCGCCCAAAGCGCGAAGGCGACGCCAAATGGGTGTACAGCTTCGGGCATGGATCGGCTGAAGGGCGTGCGGAGATGCGCGACCTTCTCGGCGGCAAGGGCGCCGGCCTCGCCGAGATGGCCAATCTCGGGCTCCCGGTGCCGCCGGGTTTCACCATGACGACGGCTGTCTGCACCTATTACTATGAGAATGGAAAAACCTATCCTTCGAACCTGAAGGAGCAGGTCACTGCCGCGCTCGATCAGGTGGGTCGCCTCGCCGGTAAGGGATTCGGCGACACGGAGAACCCGCTGCTCGTATCTGTACGCTCCGGGGCCCGTGCATCCATGCCCGGCATGATGGACACGGTGCTCAATCTCGGCCTCAACGATCAAACCGTCGAAGCGTTGGCGAGGAAATCACAGGACAAGCGCTTTGCCTACGACTCCTATCGGCGGTTCATTACGATGTATTCCGACGTGGTCCTAGGTGTCGGTCACCATCATTTCGAGGAGATCCTCGACGAGCACAAGGATCGGCACGGCTACACGTTGGATACGGAGCTTACGGCCGAGGACTGGATCGCGCTCGTGCGACGCTACAAGGAGCGGCTGGAAGAGGAACGTGGGGAACCGTTCCCCCAGGATCCGCACGCCCAGCTTTGGGGAGCAATCGGAGCTGTGTTCGGGTCCTGGATGAACCAGCGCGCGATCACGTATCGCCGTTTGCACAACATCCCTGAAGGCTGGGGTACCGCGGTGAACGTCCAGGCCATGGTATTCGGCAATATGGGCGAGACCTCCGCCACGGGGGTCGCCTTCACGCGCAACCCTTCGACCGGCGAGAAGCGGCTCTACGGCGAGTACCTGATCAATGCGCAGGGCGAGGACGTGGTCGCAGGCATCCGCACTCCGCAGGAAATTACCGAGATTGCGCGCCAGGAGGCTGGTTCGAAGAGGCCGTCGATGGAAGCGGCACTGCCGGAGACATTCAAGGACCTCACCCGGATCTATGCTCGCCTCGAGCGGCACTATCGCGACATGCAGGACCTCGAGTTCACGGTTGAGCAGGGCAAGCTCTGGATGCTGCAGACGCGCGCGGGCAAGCGCACGGCCAAGGCCGCGTTGAAAATTGCGGTCGATCTTGCCAATGAGGGGCTGATTACGCGCAAGGAGGCGGTCACCCGGATCGAGCCACTGTCGCTCGATCAGCTCCTGCACCCCACGATCGACCCCAGTGTCGAGCGCGAGGTGCTCGCCACCGGGCTTCCGGCCTCTCCCGGTGCCGCGTCAGGGGAAATCGTTTTGTCGGCCGATGAGGCCGAGACGCTCAAGGCCAACGGCACCAAGGTGATCCTCGTGCGGGTGGAGACCTCGCCGGAGGACATCCACGGCATGCATGCGGCGGAAGGGATTCTCACGACCCGGGGCGGCATGACGTCCCACGCGGCTGTGGTTGCGAGAGGGATGGGCAAGCCTTGTGTTTCCGGTGCGGGTTCGCTGCGGGTCGACTATGCCGCCGGAACGGTGAGCGTTGCCGGGCGCACGCTGCGGCAGGGCGATGTGATCACCATAGATGGCTCGACCGGCCAAGTGCTGGCCGGTCGCGTCCGCATGACCGAGCCGGAGCTGTCGGGGGAGTTTGCGATCCTGATGGGGTGGGCTGACGAGCTGCGCAAGCTCGGTGTGCGCGCCAACGCGGATACCCCGAATGATGCGAGGATTTCTCTGAAGTTCGGGGCCGAAGGCATCGGGCTTTGCCGCACCGAGCACATGTTCTTTGATGAAGGTCGCATCCGGGCCGTGCGCGAAATGATTCTTGCGGACGACGAGCAGTCACGTCGCGCCGCCCTTGCCAAGCTTCTGCCTATGCAGCGCGCCGACTTCACCGAGCTGTTCGAGATCATGCAGGGTCTTCCGGTGACGATCCGGCTCCTCGACCCGCCTCTGCACGAATTCCTTCCCCACAGTGAGCAGGAGATCTCCGAGGTCGCCGCCGGAATGAACGCGGATCCCAAGAAGCTTGCGGATCGCGCGCGCGAGCTGCGCGAATTCAATCCGATGCTGGGCTTTCGCGGGTGTCGCCTGGCCATCGCTTATCCGGAGATCGCCGAGATGCAGGCGCGGGCAATCTTCGAGGCGGCGGTTGCAACCGGAAAACGCACAGGCAGGCCGGTCGTCCCGGAGGTGATGGTTCCCCTCATTGCAAGCAAAGCCGAGCTTGATCTCGTCAAGGCACGCATCGATGCCATGGCGCAGGCTGTGGAGCGGGAGACCAAAACCGCAGTCCACTATCAGGTCGGCACCATGATCGAGCTGCCGCGCGCGTCACTGCGTGCCGGCGAGATCGCCCAGAGCGCCGAATTCTTTTCCTTTGGCACGAATGATCTGACCCAGACGACGTACGGCATCAGCCGCGACGACGCCGCGAGCTTTCTCGGCACCTATATGGCGCACGGCATTCTTTCTGCGGACCCATTCGTCTCGATCGACCGTGAGGGCGTTGGCGAGCTCATGCGCATCGGGGTGGAACGCGGTCGCGCGGGGCGCCCCAAACTCAAGGTCGGCATTTGCGGGGAACATGGCGGCGATCCTCCGTCGGTCGCTTTCTGCCATGAGATAGGACTCGACTATGTATCGTGCTCGCCATTCCGCGTGCCCATCGCACGGCTCGCCGCCGCGCAAGCCGCGATCGGGG
>DATBYX010000506.1:0-5442 GCA_036513475.1 Xanthobacteraceae bacterium
GCATTGGGCCACATCCAGAGAAAGCGCGGGCCATAGGCGCGCCCGCACATGCCGTAGTTGCCGGCGCCGTAGCTTCCCCCGATGATCACGGTGTATTTGGGCACGTTGCTGGTCGCGACCGCGGTGACCATCTTGGCGCCGTCCTTGGCGATGCCGCCCGCCTCGTATTTGCGCCCGACCATGAAGCCGGTGATGTTCTGCAGGAAGAGAAGCGGGATGTTGCGCTGGCTCGCGAGCTCGATGAAATGCGCGCCCTTGAGCGCGCTTTCGCTGAACAGGATGCCGTTGTTGGCGAGGATGCCGACGGGGAAGCCGTGGATGTGGGCGAAGCCGCAGACGAGCGTCGTGCCGTAGAGCGCCTTGAACTCGTCGAGCTCGGAGGCATCGACGATCCGCGCGATCACGTCGCGCACGTCGTAGGGCGTGCGCGGATCCGCGGGCACGATGCCGTAGAGCTCCTCCGCCGGATAAAGCGGCTCGCGTGGCTCGCGCAATTCCAGATAACCTTGCCGCACGCGATTGAGGTTGGCGATGATGCGGCGCGCAATGCCGATCGCGTGGCTGTCGCTGGTCGCATAATAGTCGGTCACGCCGGACTGGCGGCTGTGCACCTCGGCGCCGCCCAGCTCCTCCGCGCTGACCTCCTCGCCGGTTGCCGCCTTCACCAGCGGCGGGCCGCCGAGAAAGATGGTGCCCTCGTTGCGCACGATGATGCTTTCGTCCGACATGGCCGGCACATAAGCGCCGCCCGCGGTGCATGATCCCATCACAGCTGCGATTTGTGGAATGCGCAGCGCCGACATCCTCGCCTGGTTGTAGAAGATGCGGCCGAAATGGCGCTCGTCGGGAAAGATCTCGTCCTGCAGCGGCAGGAACGCGCCCCCGGAATCGACGAGATAGACGCAGGGCAAATGGTTCTCGCGCGCGATGTCCTGGGCGCGCAGATGCTTCTTCACCGTCATCGGATAGTAGGTGCCGCCCTTGATGGTGGCATCGTTGGCGACGATCATGCATTCGCGGTTGCTGATGCGCCCGATCCCGGTGATCAGGCTCGCGGAATGGACATCGCCGCCGTAGAGGCCGTAGGCCGCAAGCGGCGAGAGCTCGAGAAACGGCGTGCCGGGGTCGATGAGAAGATTGACCCGCTCGCGCGCAAGGAGCTTGCCGCGCGCGACGTGACGCGCCCGCGCCTCCTCGCTGCCGCCCTGAGTCGCGGCGGCGAGCTTCTCGCGCAGGTCGGCGACCAGCGCCTGCATGGCCGCGGCATTCTGGGCGAGCTCGCGCCCGTGCGGATCGATGGTGGAGCGCAGGGCTGTCATCGCGGCGCTCGCGCGTGGGATCGCGTAGCCACTTCCGCGATAGGTGCGAACATAGCGCGGCTGTGTGTCCCGGACGCGACGCAGCGCGAGCGCATACACGGCGGACACATCGTCCTCGTAAGAGCGCGCGCGAAGCGGTGCGCCGCTGATCCGGGACCGCCGCAATCTCCAACCTGCAGTGTAGGGGCGGGTTTGAAACCCGCCCCTACAAGGCGCCGAAGCTTTGTGCGGTCCCGGGTCTGCAGCGCATCATGAGCAGCGCGTTCAGCAGGGAAGATGTTGCTGCGGTCGATCTCGTCGGCGCGCGGTGCGATCTTGTCGGCGGCAGAGCCGCGCACGCTCTCGCGCCGCATGTCGGCGGTCTCGCCGAGGCCGAAGTCGAAGCCGCGGATGTCGTTCACGCGCATCTGCGCCGGTCTCGAATTGGGCTGCGCCGCCGCGACTTTGCGCGGTAGCGCGAAGCCAGAATTAATGCACGTCCGCGCTCGGGGGTGCAATATTGCAAGCTGGTGCGCGTTCCGGCCAGATTGATCAGCACGTCGCCAGAGCCGGTCTCCTCCCTCTCCCCGTCACCGACCGACACCGCGAGCTGTTGATCCGATCGCGGTCCAGAAACGTGAATCGTCTTTCCAACGCACCGCTTCAGGATGCATCGTCTTGATGCACGGTGAACTGAAACACCGCGCCCCGGGGAGCATTCGCGGTCGCCCACAATCGTCCGCCGTGCGCTTCGGTGATCGAACGACAGATCGACAATCCCATGCCCATGCCAGCCGGCTTGGTCGTGTAAAACGGATCGAACAGGTGATCGAGGCTCTCCGGTTTCAATCCCGGGCCCGAATCGCGTACGGCGACGAGCACGCCGTCCGGCGCGTCCAGACCCGTGTCGATCAGCAACTCGCGCGATCCCTCGCTGACCTCGCTCATCGCTTCGATGGCGTTCATGATCAAGTTCAGGATCACCTGTTGCAGTTGGACTCGATCTCCCCAGATGCGCGGCAGACCGTTCGCGAGCTCGGTCTGCAGCAAGATGCAATGCCGCCGCATCTCGCTTCGTGTCAGGGCGATCGTTTCGAGGATCGTTTCGTTGATGTCCAAGCTGGCCTTCCGCGCAGGGAGCTTCTTGATGAGGGCGCGAATGCGGCCGACGACTTCGCTGGCTTGATTGCTTGCCTTGATGATATGATCGAATGCATCCCGGACCTCCTCGAGGTTAGGTGGCTGGGCCGCAAGCCAGCGTAATCCGGCATCCGCGTTGGTGACCGCCGCTGCGATCGGCTGGTTGACTTCGTGGGCGATCGTGGCCGTCAGCTGTCCCATGGTCGTGACCCGATTGACATGGGCGAGCTCGCTCTGCGCCTCGCGGTACCGCCGCTCGCTCTTGCGCAGGTCGTCCTCCGCCCGCTTGCGCTCGGTGATGTCCTGGACGGTGCCGAACCTACGACGGGGCCGGCCCGACTCGTCCCTGGTCACGTCGCCCCGACTATGCACGACGCGCACCTCGCCATTCGGCCAAACCACGCGACATTCCACGTCGTAGGGAGGGCCGCCGCGTAGCGCACTCATTCGTGCCAGGGTGGTGCTCTCCCAATCTTCCGGGTGGATCAGCTCCTGCAACACAGCGGAGGTGATGCTTTTTTCCCGCGGCCGCAGACCAAAGATTCGATAGGCTTCGTCCGAAAGGTTGTAGCGATCGGTGTCGAGGTCATGGTCCCAGTGGCCGATATGGGCGATGCGTTGCGCTTCCTCGAGGTTGCCCTCGCTTTCTCGCAGGTTGCGAAGCATCAGCAGTCCGGTCAGGGCGTCCCCCAGCCTACGACCGACCTCCTGGAAAAGCCGCTCCTCCCGCGCCGTCCAAACCCGCGGATATGAGCACTGGTGCAGGCCGAACATGTACGGTTTGTCGACCTTCGGGTAGACGGCCATTGCGATGAGCGACTGTATGCCGAACCGCTCTCCGAGTTGTGCCGGTACTGGACTTTCAGATTTGGAATTGAATTGCACGGCGCCGCTGGAAGCTCTCGCGGTTTGGAACACATCGGCGACTTCCGCATCCATGGGCAGATCTATCCCCAGAGCGAAGGCACCGGGATAGTCCGGCCGAGTATGCTCCATCGCGGCGCGCCATGATGTCGCTTCGGGATCGCATGGGTAGACCAGCCATGCGCGATCGCACGCAACGATCGACAGCACCGCGTCAAGCACATCGCTCATCATCTGCTCAAGGTCATTCGTGCCCTGAATGCCCCGGTTGACCTTATCCATGCTTTCCAAGAACCAGAGATGGGCCTGGCGTTCCTCGTCCGCCTGCTTGCGTTCGGTCACGTCGATCACGGTACCCACGAACTCAGCGAGATCGCCGGATGCGCTGAAAACAGGATGGCCTGCGACATGAATGTCCCTGATCCGGCCGCCCGCATGAATGATTCGACAATCCAGCGTAAAATCAGTTCTCTCGCGGGTTGCGCGCTCGAGCACCTCCGTGATTCCGGGTCGATCATCCGGATGGAGGCGCTGGAAAAATGTTTCGAATCGCGGCGGCGCCCCCTCCGGATCGAAACCTAGCACGCGGAAGCATTCCTCGGACCAGTACCTGATCTCGCCCCTGGCGGGCGTCAACGCCCAGCTGCCCGTGTGGCTCAGCCTCTGCGCTTCCGCCAAATAGGCCTCGCTCCGGCGCAATTCGGCGGTCCGTTCCGCGACCTTCTTCTCGAGCTCGTTTCGGGCTTTCCGAAGCTCTTGCTCTCTGTGGCGCAGTGCTTCCTCGGCTCGCTTCCCGTCGGTGATATCGGTGCAGGTCCCGAACCATTTGACGATGTCGCCGTTGCTGTCCCGGATCGGCACCCCGCGCGTCTTGAACCAGCCGTACGCCCCGTCGTGCCGGCGCACGCGGTATTCCACGTCATAGGCGCGGCGCCCCGCGACCGAATCGGTCCAGAATTGCCGAGTACTTTCCCGGTCGTCGGGGTGCAGAACGCCCATCCAGCGCCATCCGAGCAACTCGCTCTCCGCGACCCCGGTGTATTCGGTCCATCGGGTGCTAAAGTAATCGCACGCGCCGTCCGGCGTGGCGGACCACACCAGTTGCGGCAACGCCTCGGTCAAGCTGCGCCAGCGCTGCTCGCTCTCGCGGAGCGCCTCCTCGGCTCGCTTCCCGTCGGTGATATCGGTGCAGGTCCCGAACCATTTGACGATGTCGCCGTTGCTGTCCCGGATCGGCCCCCCGCGCGTCTTGAACCAGCCGTACGCCCCGTCGTGCCGGCGCACGCGGTATTCCACGTCATAGGCGCGGCGCCCCGCGACCGAATCGGTCCAGAATTGCCGAGTACTTTCCCGGTCGTCGGGGTGCAGAACGTCCATCCAGCGCCAGCCGAGCAACTCGCTCTCCGCGACCCCGGTGTATTCGGTCCATTGGGTGCTAAAGTAATCGCACGCGCCGTCCGGTGCGGCAGACCACACCAGTTGCGGCAACGCCTCGGTCAAGCTGCGCCAGCGCTGCTCGCTCTCGCGCACTGCCTCTTCTGCGATGCGGTGCTCGTTGTTCATCGCGCCAGCGGCCTCGTCGTGCTGCTCGTGCCGCAGGTTGAAGCCTCATTACAAATGGTAGTCTTAGTCCTACTTGAAGAAATCGTTAGACCGCAACACCACTGGTCTTTTAGTCTCTGCTGGCTCTTCGAAGAACTTACGCGCTGCTCGCTCTTCAATCGCATCGCGCAGCCGAACAAACTGATCTACTCGCTGATCTGCCTTCACATCACGCGTGCCTTCAAGATCGTCCATCGCTGCGGTGCTGATCGCACACCGCACTGTCTTGTCCTGATTAAGCATCGTGAAATCAACGACCATCCGATTGAAGTCGTAGCCTAGTATCTCTCCTCGTTGCAGCGGCATGGCAAATCCTCCGCTCTGACAGGGCTCGATTATGCCATCTCCGCCGCTCTTGCGCGACGGTGCTGCCATAACCGTCCGCGCCTCATCGCGGCCCATTCGCGAGTCTCGCAGAGGGACGCACACCGCCGTGCATACTGTCGTGTCTTCATAAATCGTCCCGTACCGCCTCGACCGGGTAACAGGAATCACTGCCGCGCCTGCGGATCATACAGAGAATCCGCTGCCGCCATGG
>DATBYX010000507.1:0-2922 GCA_036513475.1 Xanthobacteraceae bacterium
ACGTCGTATGATTTTGCTCAGCACCGGGTCCTTGACCTTTGCAGCCGCCTTCGAGGCCGAGAGCCATTTAACCCGGCGCTCCTGCTTCTCCGGCCACTCCTTGCTCTGGCGCTTCACCTCAAGCGGGAAGACGTGCACTTCGCACTCGACCGATCCACCATTATTCAGGCGCTTCTCGTAGGAGAATGAGCCGACTGGTCGGCTGCCAACCGCGCCAACTACGCCAGCCTCCTCGAACGCCTCGCGCGCAGCCGAGCGATGGGGGGATTTGCCCTTTTTCGGCCAGCCCTTCGGGATGATCCAGCGGCGCGTTTCCCGCGAGGTCACGAGCATGAACTCTGCCGGATGCCCCTTGCTCCTCCTGTAAGGCAGGGCTCCGTATTGCAAGCGCCGGGTGTTCGGTATTTTCCTCGTATTGCTCATAGACGTCGTACTCCAAACTGATCGGCGTCCGTGCGTTCCGTTGCCTCGCGAGTGCGGAACCAGCGATGATATCTCCCTCAAATGTGGCTTAGGAAAGAAATTTGTAGAGTTCGTAAAAGGCCGCGCCAAAGAATGCCGCCGCCGGGAGAGTCACGATCCAGGCAAAGACAATGTTGCTGGCCACGTTCCAGCGCACACCTGCGACCTTACGGGCGGCGCCTACCCCGAGAATGGCCCCCGTGATGGTATGCGTCGTTGAGACCGGCACGCCGAAATACGTCGCCAGGAAAAGCGTCATCGAGCCGCCTGCCTCGGCACAGAAGCCCTGCACGGGATGTAGACGGGTAATCTTCGAGCCCATGGTATGCACGATGCGCCAGCCGCCAACCAGGGTGCCAAGCGCCATCGCGGCCTGGCAGATCAGGACGACCCAAAATGGTATGTGAAAAGTTGCGCCGAGGAGACCCTGGGAATAGAGCAGCACCGCAATGATACCCATGGTCTTCTGCGCATCGTTGCCACCGTGCCCGAGCGAGTAGAGCGCGGCTGAGAGGAGTTGTGCCGAGCGAAAAAAATTGTCCACGGCGCGCGGCGTCGAGCGGACGAACGCCCAGGAAACGGCGAGCACCAGCAGCAATGCGAGGAAAAAGCCGAGCAAAGGCGAAAGAACGATCGCGGCGGTCGTAACGCCGAGACCTTTCCAGACGATGGCGCCGAGTCCCGCCTTGGTCACGGCAGCGCCGGCAAATCCGCCGATCAGAGCATGGGAGCTGCTTGAGGGAATCCCCAGCCACCAGGTGATCAGATTCCAAATGATCGCTCCCATGAGCGCCCCGAATATTACGGCCCCATCGACGACCTCGGCTGCGACGATTCCAGTCCCGACCGTCTGTGCGACGTGAACCCCGAAGAACAAGAAGGCGATGAAATTGAAGAATGCAGCCCAGGCCACGGCATAGTGCGGCCGCAGCACGCGGGTGGACACGACGGTCGCAATCGAGTTTGCCGCGTCATGCAGACCGTTCAAGGCATCGAAGAGAAGCGCGACCGAGATCAGCGCGACGAGAGCAAATAAGCTGAGCGCGGCATCCACGGAGCAGCCATCCAAGCTCTAGCACAGGATGATTCTTGTTATTGCCATTACACCGCGCAGCTTTTCGGTTGCGCTTTTCCGAAACGCGGCACCCGCTTTTCGGGATCAGGCATCATGCTCTATACGTTCTCGATTACGATGGCGCTGATCTCGTTGGCAACATCCTCGAACCGGTCCATGACTGACTCGAGATGATCGTACACTTCCGTGCCGATAACGAAGGCGATAGCGTCCTTTTGAGTTTGAAAGAGGTGCTTGCGACCCTGATCGTGTAGCTGATCGGCGTGTTCTTCCAGGCGTATGATTTCCTCGGTCATGCCGTCTAGTTGGCCTGACTCCTTTGCGAGCGAGCCTAGAAGAGGTACCGCGGCAACGATAAGTGTAGCGGCACGGACAATGATCTCTCCCATCTCCTGCATCGGCGGCTCGAAGCTGCGAAGCTCGAAGAGCGCGATCAGCTTTGCTGTCTGATTCATCTGATCGATGGCGTCGTCCATGGACGTTATCAGATCCTTGATATCGCCGCGGTCGAGTGGGGTGATAAAGCTCCGTCGTAGCGCCGTGAGGACCTCGCGCGTGATCTCGTCGGCTTCGTTCTCACGCTTCGTTATCTCGCGGCAGTATTGCGACACGTTATCGCCGCCCTTGAGCAAGTCTCGCAAAGCTTCGGCCCCGGCAAGGGTCACCTGCGCATGGCGGGTGAAAAGGGCGAAGAAGCGGTGTTCCTTGGGCATCAAGGCCCGGAACCAGCCTAGCATCAGCGCCTCGCTGCACCTGAAATCGTGGCCCCAAGCATGATGCGGGGCGATGCTCAGATCAAGCTGCCGATATGGTCGCGGCCCTCAGCGCAGCCGGATCATCAATAGGCCTGACACCATCATTACGGCCGCGGCAATACGAACTGGCCGCAGTGGTTCCTTTAGGAACACGACCGCAAGCGCCGTCCCGAAGAGAACGCTGGTCTCTCGCAGCGCCGCGACAATTGCGATCGGCGCAACCGTCATCGCCCAGATCGCAATGCCGTAAGAAACGAATTGCAGTCCACCGCCGGCAAGCCCGGTTGCCCAATACGGCGCCATAGCGGCAAAAACCTTTCCGCGCAGGCGCACCATCGCATAGGCTGCGAGCACGACCCCGTTCCCGATAAACAGGCAGGCGGTATAGGCATTGGCGCTGCCCGCGAGCCGCGCTCCTATCCCATCCACGAGCGAATAGGCGCAGATGGTTATCGCAGTGAACAAGGCAAGTCCGGTCGCATGCGCATCAAAGCGCGCAAGCGCGCGCCCGCCGCGGGCGGACAGCAGCAAGACGCCCCCGGCGAGCGCAATAATGCCGCCCCAACCGAGTGGGCCGAGCGCCTCTCCGACGAGCGGTACGCTCAGGGTGGCCGTCATGAGCGGCGCGGT
>DATBYX010000508.1:0-2015 GCA_036513475.1 Xanthobacteraceae bacterium
TTCGAGACCGGCATGACCAATGGCGAGCTCCCTGAGAAGGTGGCGAACTCGGTAGTGCTGCTGCTCAAGGGTTATGCCCTGGGGCTTGCGCTGGCGATGGCATTCACCGCGCTCGCCATCATGTCGCGCATCGGCAACGACCTGCTCGAGACATTGACGTCGGCCTTCAACCCGCTGCCCGCCATCGCTCTCCTGCCCCTGGCCCTGATCTGGTTCGGCCTGGGCGACATTTCCATCATATTCGTGCTGGTGCACTCGGTGTTGTGGGCGGTGGCGCTCAACACCCATTCCGGCTTTCGGTCGGTCTCCAATACCCTGCGCATGGTCGGGCGCAACTACGGCCTGAAAGGGCCGCGCTACATCGCCAAGATTCTGATCCCCGCCGCATTCCCCTCGATCGTCACCGGGCTCAAGATCGGCTGGGCGTTTGCCTGGCGCACGTTGATTGCAGCCGAGCTCGTCTTTGGCGTTTCTTCCGGCAAAGGCGGGCTGGGATGGTACATCTATGAGAACAAGAACATGCTTGACATCCCGGCAGTGTTTGCCGGTCTGCTCACGGTCATCCTCATCGGCCTGATCGTGGAAAACGTCATCTTCCGCAACATCGAGGCCGTGACCGTACGGCGCTGGGGCATGCAATCGTAGCGCAGCGCCCACTGTGGCTGCGGACCCTCAAAGCTCTCGCCCCGGCAACACGCGTCCTCGCATTGCCGTACTCATACCCACGCTCAACGAGGAGAAGTCGATCGGCGATCTGATCGCGCGCATTCCGCGCGACCTGGTGAGCCGGATCATCGTGGCCGACGGCGGCAGTCGCGATGCCACGGTTGACTGTGCGTGCAGCGCCGGAGCGGAAGTCATTGCCGCCGGCTCCGGCTACGGCCGTGCCTGTCTGGCGGCGGCGAAAGCCGCAGCGGACTGCGACGTGCTGGTGTTCATGGATGGAGACGGTGCTGATGATCCCCTCGCCATCCCGGCGCTGGTGCAGCCCATTCTTGCGGGCGAGCAGGATTTTGTCATTGGTTCGCGCGCGCGAGGCCGACGCGAGCCCGGGAGCATCGCCTGGCATCAGCTTGCCGCGGGCTCCCTCGCGGGTGCGGGCATTCGACTCCTCTATGGGGTGCACTACACCGACATGTGCGCCTTCCGCGCCATCCGGCGCGAAGCGCTGCTCGGCCTGGGAATGCGCGAGGCGACATACGGCTGGAATATCGAGATGCAGATGCGCGCGGCAGCAGCGGGGTTGCGCATCCTCGAAATTCCCGTCGACTATCACTGCCGCACCGGCGGCACCTCCAAGGTTGCCGGGACGGTACGAGGCTCGATCAAAGCGGGCGCACGTATCCTCATGACCTTCGCGCGGGTTGCGCTTTCGCGCGGCCGCTCGCAAAGTCCGATGAGCTAACTGCAAGCAATGTCATATGGTCCCGCCGCGGAGGTTGGCATGCGAACGCTGAAGATCGGCGACGTCACCATCACCAGCATCATTGAACGGGACGGACCGTGGCGACGGCCGGAAGACATGTTCCCGGCCTATGATCCTGAGCTGGGCAGGAAACATCTCGCCGCGCTCGATCCTTTTGTCTTCGACGTCGCGTCCGGTCGCATGGTGATTACCTACCAGACGTTCGTGGTGCGCACGCCCAAGCGCACGATCCTGGTGGACACCTGCACGGGGGAGGATAAAGGCTACCCGCCGCCCATGGATTTTCCAAAACAACCGTGGCTGGACGGCTTCCGCGCTGCCGGTCTGCGGTTCGAGGACATCGATTACGTGTTCTGCACGCATCTGCACATCGACCACTGCGGCTGGAACACGCTCTTACGCAACGGACGCTGGGTGCCGACTTTCCCGAACGCAAAATACATCTTTCACAAGCGCGAATACGCCGCCTGGGAGGAAGCGACCCGGCGTGGCGACAATCCCCCCGGCAATGTCTGGCGGTTCAACTGCGAGCCGGTCGTTGACGCCGGTCAGGCGCTGCTGGTGGACGACGACTTCGAGCTTGACGATA
>DATBYX010000509.1:0-3016 GCA_036513475.1 Xanthobacteraceae bacterium
GGGTGTTCATCGAAGGCGCCGACGTTACAGCGAAACCTCCGCATCTTCGGGATATCGGGATAGTATTTCAGCATCACGCGCTGTTTCCGCATCTTTCGGTATTTGAAAATGTGGAGTTCGGACTGCGCAATATCGGTGCGCGGAAGGCGGAACGCCGCGAACGTGTCAATGAGATGCTCGCGACAGTGCGTCTCGTCGACTTGGGCGGACGCTATCCACGGGAGCTTTCGGGCGGTCAGCAGCAGCGCGTGGCCCTTGCCCGGGCCCTCGTGCTGAGGCCAGCAGTGCTTCTTCTTGATGAGCCGTTCTCGAATTTGGATGCTCAGCTCAGAGTTCATATGCGCGACGAAGTACGCTCATTGGTTCACCAATTAAACGCGACGACTATCCTCGTCACCCATGACCAGGAGGAGGCGCTCGCCATGGCGGACCAAATCGTCGTCATGAACAAGGGCCAAATCGAGCAGGTCGGTCAACCGTCGGAAGTCTATGAAGCGCCCGAGAGCCGTTTCGTTGCCGAGTTCATCGGCAGATGCAACCTCCTCCCGTGCAAGTCTGCGGGGCGCCAGCGTTCGGTCATGGTCGCAGGCGACCAGAGCCTTACGATTTCGAATGATATGACACGAGAGAGCGGGGTGGTCGCCATCCGCCCCGAGCACTTCGTGGTGGCAAACGGCTCTTCGCTCAATCGTCTGCGCGTCGAGATCGTTCAGTTCACCTACCTTGGCGCCAGAACTTATCTCCACGTGAGCCTGCAAAACCTCAAAATGGTCGTCGACCTGCCGAGCACCGAGACCAAAGGGCTGATGATCGGCGCGCCGCTGGAACTTACGGTGGATCCCAAATTCGTGCAGTTTTTGCCCTGAATGCGCGAACGTTCACCGCCATCCAGGCAGCGTTTCGGCCTGTAGCCTTTCGGCCTTGGCAGACAAAAGCCCTCTGATATAGTTGTGAGCCACCTCACCCGACGCTTGCGCGACAGAGCTGAAGATCATGGACTACTTTATTACAAAAAGGATTGCGGAGGATGGTCGAGGGAAAGCGCAACTACAGGAAATTGCGGGTCCATTTCGCACGGTGACGCAATTGATCGAGGCTCTCGATACGCTGCTCACCCATTATTCGAGGAAATTTGCGGCAAAGAGATATGTGTGGTGGATCGAGGAGAGCGCCGTGCAGCACAATCTGATCCTTGAAGAGCTGCCGCCCGATCGTGCGAGGTGGTAAGCCGCCATGCCCGACCGTAGGTCTTACGATTACGTGATAGTCGGCGCCGGGTCGGCCGGTTGCGTGCTGGCGAACCGCCTGAGCGAAGACGCCGCGGTTCGCGTGCTGCTGCTCGAAGCCGGCGGCTGGGACTGGGATCCGCTCATCCATGTCCCGGTGGGACTGGGCAAAATTCACGAGCACCGGCTGCACGATTGGGGCTACGACACCGAATCCGAGCCTGGGCTGAACGGACGCCGCATCGAGGCCATGCGCGGCAAGGTGCTGGGGGGATCTTCGTCGATCAATGTGATGGCGTATACCCGCGGCCATCGCAACGACTACGACCGCTGGGCGCGCAACGGGGCTCTTGGCTGGTCATATGCCGAGGTGCTTCCGTACTTCAAGCGAGGTGAGACTTGGGAGGGCGGCGAGGACACTTGGCGCGGCGGAAGCGGCCCCCTCCAAGTCCAGTTCGCGAAGACGCCGGATCCAATTTTTCAGGCGTGGACGGATGCGGGCCGCGCGGCCGGCTATCCAGTTACCGCCGACTCGAACGGCGAGCACCAAGAAGGGTTTTCCCGAATCCAGTACACGATCGGGAATGGGCGGCGCTCCTCGGCCGCGACTGCTTATTTGAAGCCCGCGCGAAGTCGCCGCAACCTCCATGTCAGGCTGACGACGTGCGCCACCCGGCTGATCCTGAAAGGAACTACGGCGGTCGGAGTCGAGTACGTCCGCGGGAACTCCAAGGAGGGCGCTTACGCGGACCGCGAGGTCATCCTCTGCTGCGGCACCTTCAACAGCCCGCAGCTATTGATGCTGTCGGGAATCGGTCCATCGGCACATCTGCGCGCCATGGGCATCGAGACTGTCATCGATCTTCCCGTCGGCAACAACCTCCAGGATCATCTCGCAAGCTGGATCAACTTTGCGCGCAAGGGCTCCGGTCCTTTTCAAGAGACTATGCGGGCCGACCGCATGGCGGTTGGCATGATACGCGCATACATCTTCGGCACGGGTCCCGGAACTGTCGTACCAGGCGCGCTCTTTGCATTTCTCAAGACACAATCGGGCAACGACGTGCCTGACATTGAGTTCATGTTTCGGGCTGTCTCACCGAAGGCGCATCTTTGGTTTCCCGGCGTCAGGCCGCCATTCCGCGACGAGTTTGCGATACGGCCGACGCTCCTGCACCCCAGGAGTCGCGGCACAGTCCGGTTGCGTTCAGCGGATCCCATGGCCCCGCCGCGCATTTCCTATGAGTTCTTCTCGGAGCCATCCGACATGGATGGGTTCTACGAAGCTTATTTGCGTGCCATGGACCTTGCGCAGAGCAAGACCCTCGATCCCTTCCGCGGACAACTCCTCAGTCCCGACACACTGCCCAAAACGCGCGGGGAAGCCGAAGGCTGGCTACGCAGTACAGCAATCACCGCGCATCATCCGGCAGGAACCTGCCCCATGGGTTTGGATGCTAACGCCGTCGTCGACCCGGAATTTCGCGTGCGTGGTGTGGAGCGCTTACGGGTGATTGACGGATCTGCCATGCCGGATCTCGTATCCGCTCACATCAACGCATGCATTCTGATGATGGCGGAAAAAGCCGCAGATTTGCTGCGTCAGAAGTCCGAGAAGCGAGCACGACCGGATCTGCTGGACACAATGCCCCTTTCGGGTCATGCACAGCCGCAAGAAGTTCTAGCCGATTCGAGTCCGCTGCTCACTCGAGACCGCTCGTAATTCGACGCGATACTCACGCGTCAATAGTCCAGCTGGCGAGTTGGACTCAAAAAACTTTCTGGACATC
>DATBYX010000510.1:0-9735 GCA_036513475.1 Xanthobacteraceae bacterium
ACGACATTCGCGAGCTGAAATCGAGCGCTCGTCAGAAAACACCGGCGCGAAAGATTGCACGCTCGCTCAAGCGCACCGAGGGCGCCACCCGACAGAAAGCTTTCAGCCTGGGTATTTCCCTGGACTCGCGAGCATAGAGAAACCTCTCGCTGCCATAGAACCCGAATCTTAAGATCGCATCGGTACGCCGGGCCGTCATCTCCGCACAAAGGCAGGGAAAAGCCGATCCTAGGTCCTCGCTCACGTAGGGGCGGATTTCAAGCCCGCCCCTTACGTGGCATTCACGGCTTTCAAATTTACTACCGGCTGAGCGCGGCAAGGACCGTATCATCGCCCTTGGGCCGCGTTTGCGGAATGGTGCGGCCCTCGACCAGATAATACACGGTCTCGGCAACGTTGGTGGCGTGATCCCCTATGCGCTCGATGTTCTTGGCACAGAACAGCAGGTGGATGCACGATGTGATATTGCGCGGGTCTTCCAGCATGTAGGTCAAGAGCTCGCGAAAGATCGAAATGCACAGCGCGTCGATCTCCTCGTCGCCCCTCCATACCGCAAGCGCCTTTTCCAGATCGTGTGTGGCATAGCTGTCGAGCACTTGCTTGAGCTGTGCCAACACTACGGCGCCCATGTGCTGCACGCCGCGGCTCACCCGCAGCGAGTGCGACTCCCCTTCAAGCAGCGCCGCGCGCTTGGCGACGTTCTTGGCGAGATCCCCGATGCGTTCCAGATCGTTGCACAGCCGCAACGCGCCGACGAGCTCGCGCAGATCAACCGCCATCGGCTGCCGCCGGGCAATCGTCAATACCGCCTTGTCCTCGATCTCGCGCTGAAGCGCGTCGATGCCGAGGTCAGCGGCGATGACCCGCTGCGCCCGTGCCGCATCATGACATTCCAACACACCGAGGGACTCCATGACCTGCCGCTCGGTGAGCCCGCCCATCTCAGCGATCATCTTCCTCAGCTCTTGCAGGTCGAGATCGAACGCCTTGGCGGTATGTTCGCTCATCGTCACGTTTGCCGCTCCAGATCAGGTTTCAATAGAATTGAAAACGCGCGGACCGAACGGCGGACAAATCCCTCACCACGAACAACCAGTTTGTGGGACCGTTTAGGGCGATTTTGCCCGCCCTACAAGCCGTGGCGGAGCAACAAGGGCAAATGCACGGTGAATGTCGCCCCTTGCCCTGGCGTGCTCTCGATCGTGAGCCTGCCGTCATGCCGGTTGAGGATATGCTTGACCAGCGCGAGACCCAGGCCGGTGCCGCCCTGGGCCCGGCTTTCGGCCACATCGACGCGGTAGAATCGCTCGGTCAATCGCGGCAAGTGCTCGGCGGCGATCCCCGGGCCATGATCCCGCACTGCGACTCGCGCTTCCTGCTTTCCGCTTGGAATCTCAGCACGTGTGAACGCGATCTCGACGCGCTTGCCCGAAGCAGCATATTTGAGGGCATTCTCCACCAGGTTCTCGAATACGCGCATGAGCTCGTCACGCTCGCCGAGCACGATCAGCGGACTCGATGGACCCGTGATCGCGATCTCGACCGCGCGCTCGTTCGCCAGCGCGTGCAGGCCATCGGCAACCTCGCGTACGATGGCAGCAACATCGACCTCCTGATCGGGCCGCAGATGCTCCCGCAGCTCAATGCGCGAGAGCGAGAGCAAGTCATCGATCAGCCGCGCCATGCGATCGGCCTGGACGTGCATGATGTCAAGGAAGCGCTCCCGTGCCGCGGCATCGTCGCGCGCCGGCCCCTGCAACGTTTCGATGAAACCCGAAAGCGCCGCGAGCGGCGTGCGCAGCTCATGGCTGGCATTGGCCACGAAGTCGGCGCGCATTGCCTCCACCCGCCGCAATGGCGTGCGGTCCTGGAACGTGAGCAGCACCAGGTCGCCGGCAGACATCCTGTCCGGCAAGGATATCGGAACGGCCATGACTTCGTACCAACGCTCGACCGGAACGCGCTCGAAGAGCTCCGCGTGCTGCGCACTGCGACTTGCGCGCGCGCGGCGCATCACTTGCAGCACCTCCGGCGCGCGCAGCCCGAGCAGAACCGATTGCCCGCGACGCAGCGCGGGAGCAATTGCACTCGCCTCTCCGTTAAGCGCGATCACCTCCTCACGCCGGCTGAGAGCGATCACGGGAAAGGGTAGCCCGGAAAGCACGGCCTGCAATCCGCCTGGGTCGTTGCCAGCGGCGGAGCGCGCTTCCTCGCGTTCGTTGCCGGGAGCCGCTTCACGCCTTCCGTTTTCGACCAGGGCGGCAGCTGCGATCAGAGCGAAGCCTGCAAGCGCCGGCGCTGGCGCGATCGCCCCCAGCAGCCACAAGCCCGCAAACACGACGGCCGCCGCGAGCGGCACCCGCATGCGCCTGAGAGCTCGCAATCCCGGACCGAGGAGCATCCGTTAGAATCAGAGGACCGGCTCGGCATGCGGCCTCGCCGCTGCGGAAGCGATCCGGCCCGAAGCTGTGGCTTCCGTCCGTGCAAGGAGCGGGGCGAGGATTGATCCGTCGAGATCGAGCGTGACTGGCTCAAGGGCGCCGCGTGGCTCGCACACGACTGCGATAATGCTCGCATCCCCATAGCCGGCAGCGCGCAGGGCATCGACGCAGCTGCGCGCGCAGTCGATCGGCACCGCCACCAACAGCCCCCCGGCGGTCTGCGGGTCGAACAGAAGTGGAAATAGCGGGTGCGCGGCAGCCTGTTCAAGATTGCGAATCGCGCGGCGCAGCCGCACATTTTGCGGCTGCAGCGATGAGAAGATCCCCATCTCGATTGTCTCGGATGCGCCTGCGAGCACGGGAATACGATCGAGCGCGAGCGTCACATCAACGTCGGAGGCCCGCACCATCTCAACGAGGTGGCCCAGCAACCCAAAGCCGGTGACGTCCGTTGCCGCGTGCGGCGCGTGCTCCCGTACGATCTCGGCGGCCCGCTGATTGGATTGCAGCATGTGGGCGAACGCTCCCATCAGCCAGCGTGCCCGCGTCTTTCCCCGCATTTCCGCGGCAAGGAGCGTGCCGGTGCCGAGCGGCTTGGTCAGGATGAGGGCATCGCCCGGCCGCGCTCCGCCCTTGCACAAGACGGCCGCCCGGCGAACGAGGCCGTTGACCGCAAAGCCCAGCGCGAGCTCCGCGCCCTCGCTGGTGTGACCGCCCACCAGCGCACAATTGGCCGCGCGCAGCACCTTGTTGGCGCCCAGAAGCATGGCGGAAAGATCCGCTTCGACCTTGGTTTCCAAGCCGAAGGGCACGGTAGCGATCGCGAGCGCGGATTGCGGCTCGCCGCCCATGGCATAAATGTCGCCGAGCGCGTGGTTGGCAGCAATCTGACCGAACAAGAACGGGTCATCCACCATGGCGCGGAAATAATCGACTGTCTGGACCGAGAGCTTCTCGCCTCCGGTGTCAACGAGAGCCGCGTCGTCGGGGGCATCGAGGCCGGCGATCACGTCCTTGCGCGGCGCCGGCTCGATCATCGCAAGCGCACGCGACAGCACGGTAGCCCCAATTTTGGCGCCACAACCGCCGCAGCGCATGGCCAGCGCCGAGATTTCCCTGAGCGCCGAGGCGTCGGTGGGAGAGATTACCAGCGGCTGCGCCCCAACACTTCCCTCCCCTGCACGCCCACGAGCGGGACCCATTTGCGGCAGCTGGTTGAAACGGCGCATGAAGCGCCGGTCGATCCAGTCCTTCCAGCGCCAGACCCATGCGCCTTTGAACACCAGCCCGTTGCGGGTTCCCACGGCATAAGCATCGCCGGTCGAGACCAGATACATCGCCTTGCGCTGTGGTCGGAAGGGCCGCAGCGCCCGGCCGGTAAGAGAGCGGCGGATGTTGTCGGCGAGAATAGGCCCGGCTCGCACTGCATACACGCCGGACTTCGGCAACTCGCGCGCTGCAAACGAGATCACATCTCCGGCAGCAAACACCTCATCGTGCCCTTCCGCCAGGAGCGTCGGGGCAATCCGGACGAAACCCTGCGCGTCGAGCGAAAGGTCGGTCTGCGCCAGCCAGGGGGGCGGCTCTGCTTGCGTGGTCCAAAGAAACTCGTCGGCCTCAACCGAGCGCCCGTCCTCGAGAACGAGCCGTCGAGACTCGACTTGGGTTACCGTCGCACCCGCGATCAGGGCGATGTCCCGCGCGTTGAGGATCTCGCGAAAAGCGGCACGGAACGCCGGCGGAAATCTCGGCAGGATCTCCGCCCCGGCGGTA
Organism: Xanthobacteraceae bacterium; assembly: GCA_036513475.1. GTDB lineage: Bacteria > Pseudomonadota > Alphaproteobacteria > Rhizobiales > Xanthobacteraceae > VAZQ01. The sequence goes on from DATBYX010000510.1 coordinate 4,215, forward strand.
ACGAGAACGAAGCGCAGATCCTTTGGGTGGAGCCCTGTCTCGGCAGCTTCGCGGCGCAAGCGGTGCGCGACCGAAAGCATGAGCTCGACCCCGCCCGCGCCGCCGCCGATGACCGCGATGCGCGCGCCACCCTTGCGTGCAAGCACGCGTTGTTTCATTGCCATGAACCGCGCAAGGAAACCGTCGATCGGCTTGACCGGGATGGCGTGCTCGACTGCCCCAGAGATTTGCGCCGTGTTGGGCGTTGAGCCGATGTCGATCGAGAGGAGATCGTAAGGGACCGGCGGACGGTTGCGGCAAATAACCCGCCGGTTTGCGAGATCAAGGCCGATCGCTTCATCCTGGTAGAGCCGTGCGCCGGCAAATCGTGCGAGCGGAGCGGTATCAATGTGGGCATCATCGAAGCGGTAGTGGCCCGCGATCAACCCCGGCAGCATGCCCGAATAAGGGCTGTGCACCTCCCGCGTGATCAGCGTGAAACGCGCCCCAGGAAGCGGTGCCATCCCGAACATGCGCAGCACGGCAACATGGGCATGACCCGCACCAATCAGCACGACATCTTTGAGAACGGGCTGTTTCAGGGGCTGCATCTCAGACCGCACTCCGTGCTTGCCGATGCACAAACGTGTCGCACACTTGCTGTGCTCCGTCAGCGCTGTGGCACATGTTCCACAAGGCGCAGGTGCGGAACGACGCGATCACGTCATTGCGCTCGGGCGTGAAAAAATTGCGGTAGCCGGGACGCGCGATCCTGGCGCTGGTCGCGAAGCTTCCTCCGCGCAGCACCTTGCGGCTGTTGAACCACGGCTGCGAATAATCTTCGTAGGGATCCGGCGCGAACCCCTTAAACGGCACAAAGTCCGATGCGGTCCACTCCCACGCATTGCCGATCATCTGCCGGCATCCGAACGCGCTGTCGCCGGCGGCGCAGGCGCCAACATCGATCTGCCCCGCGTAGGCAAAGTCGAGGTTGGCACGCGCGGCGTCGGGCGGCGCGTCACCCCACGGCCACCACCGCTTGCCCTCGGCCAGCACCGAACCGGAGCCATTCGGTTGCCCCAGCGCGGCCGCTTCCCATTCCGCTTCGGTCGGGAGCCGGCGCTTTGCCCAGCGGCACCAGGCTTGCGCCTCGTACCAGTTGACGAACGTCACCGGTGCATGTGGCGCGAGAGGCTCCACCTCATCATTGCGCCGCCAGAACCAGCGCTCGCCATCGTTCTCGAGCCAATAGACCGGCCGTTGCGCGCCCGCGCGTTCGCGCCAGAACCATCCCTCGGCGGTCCAGAACTCTCTGCGACGATAGCCCCCCTCTTCCACAAACGCCGCGAACTCGCTGTTCGTCACCGGCGCTTTGGCAATACGAAAAGGTGCAAGGGCGACGTCGTACGCCCATTTCTCGTTGTCGAAGATGAAGCCGTCATCGGCGGTTGAGCCGAGACGCCACCCCCCACCCGGGATGTCCACATCGCCGGGCCAGGCGCCCGCAGCCTGGAGCGGGAGGCTGCTGCCGAGATCCTGCGGGCGGGCGTAGGCAAGCGTCTGGCAGGTATAGGCCAGCGCCTCCACGTGCATGTCCTCATGCCGGATCGACAGCTCGTAGAAATACCGCGCCGGCAGATCGACTGCGCCGCCGAGGCGATCGAGCTGCCTTTCCAGAACGTCCTGCATATAGCGCAGCACCCCATCGCGGTCCGGCAGGGTGAGCTCCCAGCGACTGTCGTGAGCAACGGTGCTTGAATTCCACAGCTGATCCGCGCGCTCGAGGAGCGGCTCCGCACCATGCGCATGGCGGATGGTCCAGTACTCGTGAAACCAGCCGACGTGCCCCATCTCCCAGAGCACGGGATTGACGATCGGCAGCATCGGCCCCATCAACTGCGCGGCCGAGAGATCTTCGGTGAGGCGAGCGGTGCGGGCGCGCGTTGCGCACAATTGCGCGGCGAGCTCCGGCTCGCTCGCGCCGCTTATCGGTCGGGGAACGAGCTTCTCGTTCATGCACATCCTCATTATCACACCGGCACGTTCATCGTCACGATCCGGCAACGCCACTACCATGTTGCGGTGGAGGCGCATCCTGCGCGAGCTAGGTCATGAGGTCCGCGTCGCCGATGCATACGACGGATCGCCGACCGATCTGATGATTGCGCTGCACGCCTGGCGTAGCGCCGAGAGCATCCACCGGTTTCGCGCGCTTTATCCGGACCGGCCGCTCATCGTCGCCTTGAGCGGCACAGACATCTACGAGTACATCGCGCGCGATCCCGCGCCCGTGCTGCACTCCCTCGCCTGTGCCGATCGGCTCCTCGCGCTCCAAGATCTCGTTCGCCGGAGAGTGCCCATGCGGTTTCGGTCCAAGCTTCGGGTGCTGCACCAGTCGGCTCCCCCGCTCAGTCCCGGTCGGAAGAGCATGCGCAGCTTCGACGTGGCAGTGATCGGACACTTGCGCCCGGTGAAGGATCCCATGCGCGCCGCGCTTGCGGCGCGCCGCCTGCCTGCGAGCTCGCGCATGCGCATCGTGCATTACGGAGCCGCCGAGAACCCGCGCTGGGCGGCAGCGGCGAAGGCCGAGATGGCGCGCAATCCACGCTATGTCTGGCGCAGTGACCGACCCCGCGCCGAGGTCCGCCGCCTGCTCGGCCGCGCGCGGGTGATGGTGCTTTCATCGCGCAGCGAGGGCGGGGCCAACGTCATCTCCGAGGCGGTCGCGGCGAAAGTGCCGATCCTCGCTTCGCGAATCGATGGCTCAGTCGGACTGCTTGGCCGGGACTACCCCGGCTATTTCCCCATAGGCGACACGGTGGCATTGGCGCGGCTCCTGCATCGGGTGGAGAGCGAGCCCCGCTATCTCTCACGGCTGCAGCACGCAATCGCCCGGCGCGCTCCTCTCTTCCGCCCCGCCCGTGAAAAAGCGGCATGGAAGAAGCTGATCCGGGAGCTGGCATAACCCGCCGGGTGCCGGCGGATTACGCTTCGCTTCGCTCCACTAATCCGCCCTTCAAGCTGAGCGTAGATCGTAGTTCGCACCAAAGCGGCATGCCTACGGGAAAATGGGCGTGCCCTATTGCGCGGTCCGCTGCTGCGGCTCGATTGGCGCTTCCACCACCTCGGTGGGAGCGATCGAGGGGATCTCCGGGATAGGGGGCGGGGGAGTGCCGCGCAGGAACAGGTAGAGCTCGCGGCTGCCGAGCACGACCAGAGCGAGCCCAAATGGAACGACATAATACAGCAATCGAAACAGAAGCAGCCCTGCGAGGAGGTCCTCCTTATCGAACTGCCACAGCGCGACCAGCATCGCCGCGTCGAAAACACCGATGCCGCCGGGGGCGTGACTGGCGAAACCGAGGAGCGTAGCCGCAACGAAGATCACGGCCAGCGTGATGAAATTGATGTTGGGCTCCTCCGGTACCAGCATGTACATCGCCAGCGCGCAGAAGCCGAGATCGACGATGCCGATCCCGATCTGCAGCAGCGTGAGCGGCCCTCCTGGGAGAGCAACGCTCCATGCCTTGCGGCCGACGATGCGCGGCCGCTGCCAGACCCAGTGCACATAGAAGGCGAGCACCGCCAGGATCGCGAATGCTCCCGCGCGGTTGAGCCAGGGCGGCAGCTGGTTGATGGCGCTTGCAGCGAGCGGGGCGTAGAGCGTGCCGAGACCGAGCACCGTTGCGTTGCCCAGCCAGAAGGTCAGTCCGGCGATGAAGCAGAGCTTGGCGACATCGGCGGCGGTCAGCCCCCAGCCGGAATAGATGCGGTAGCGCACGGCGCCCCCGGTGAAGACGCTTGCGCCCACATTATGGCCGACCGCATAGCTGCTGAAGCCAGCGAGCGCGGCCGCCCAATACGGCACATCGCCTCTGCCTATGGTGCGCAGCGCGAACAGGTCGTAGAACGTCAGCGTGAAATATCCGCACGCCACGTACACCGCTGCGAGCATGAAGTCCCGCCAGTCGGTGCTGGCGAGCGCGGCGACCACTTCGCCGACATCGATAGTGCGCAGGATGCGATAAAGCACCGCGCCCGCGACCGCGAGAATTACGGCGCTAAGCGCAATGCCCAGCCGGTTCCAGCCGATGCGCGTGTCGCAGAATACCGCGATCCGATGCAGGGCTTCGATTACCCTGTGCTCGCGGTCTGTGGGCTGCATGGGCCGATCGGTCACGGAATGGGGGTTGTTGCAGGCAAAAGGTTCACACCGGTAGCAAAAGTCCCGCGGGGGCGCGAGGGCCGCCCCTGCGGCTTTCGGCCGTTGCCTGTGCTGCGCCCGGGCGAAGGAGTCCCAGATCTCGCTCCGCTCGCGCAAGAGCACCCGCTGTGTTTGTCCGGAGCACGTTCAGATTCGTGTCTCGGACGAGCGAGTTTGTGCACGTACCGCTCTGGACGCCACCTGGAGCGGGTTTTAAACCGACCGCGACATGTCCCCGCAGTCGCTGTGGTCGTGGGGCAACCGATCAGGAGAATACCATGAATCCCTTCCCGCACGACCACCCGATCCCGCGTCGCACGTTGCTCAGAGGGGCCGGGCTTGGCGTGGGCCTCGCACTGGCGGGAAGCCATGGCGCGAGCGCCGCCGGGGAGATGATGGAGCCCACGTCAGCCGCGGACACACCGGTCTGGAGTGGCGAGTATTGGGCTACAAAGGACGACGTGAAGCTCAATCTGTGGCGCAAGCGTGCAATCGCGCCCCAGCCGGGCGCCTCGGCGCTGCCGGTTCTCTTTCTCGTGCACGGCTCCTCCAATTCCGCGCGGACCAGCTTTGATTTGATGGTCCCGGGAAAGGGCGAGTACTCGCTCATGAACGTGTTTGCGCGGTACGGCTATGACGTGTGGACCATGGACCACGACGGCTATGGTCATTCCGGCAGCTCCGGCAATAACTCCGACATCGCGAGCAGCGTCGCGGATCTCAAGGCAGCTTTCCCAGTAGTCGCGCGCGAGACCGGCCGTTCAAAGTTTCATCTCTTTGGCACCTCTTCGGGCGCGATCCGGGCCGCGGCATTCGTGCAGGCGCAGCCCGAGAATGTGGACCGACTCGTGCTCGTCGCCTTTACCTACAAGGGCACCGGGGCGCCCACGCTGCGCGAACGCGCCAAGCAGGTGGAGTTCTATCGCACGCACAATCGACGTACCCGCGATCGCGCCATGATCCGCTCGATCTTCACCCGCGACAATCTCGCCTCGAGCTACGACCCGGCAGTCGCCGAGGCAATGGCGGAGGAGGAGCTCAAGTTCGGGGATCAGGTACCGACCGGCACTTATCTCGACATGACCGCCAACCTGCCTTTGGTGGATCCCGCCAAGATCGTCTGTCCCGTCGCCTTGATCCGCGGCGATCACGACGGCATCGCGACCCCCGAGGATCTATTCGACTTCTATCGTCAGCTACCGAACGGGGAACGCGTGCTCATCACGTTGCCGAACACGGCGCACAGCCCCGGCTTCGCGAACAACCGTCATCTGATGTGGTATGCGACCCGCTCGTTCCTCGCCGCCCCGGCACCTGCGGCGACGTGACCGAGCATGC
>DATBYX010000511.1:0-13335 GCA_036513475.1 Xanthobacteraceae bacterium
CGAAAGCAAGACCACGGAGAATTAAGCAACTGTACAGGCAAATTCGCCCCTTTGTGGAGGAGCATTGCGGCCCAGGCTCGCTCCCGGAGAAAAAATTCGCAAAACTGTATCGGAAGGGAATTGCCTTTGTGCAACAAGAGAAGACGAAACAAAAAGAACGGAGAGATGCTCTGCTTCGAAGATTGGATCGACTCGAGAGGCAGGTGAAGCGATTGCAAGCTCAAGGCAAATCTGCATGAGCAAGCTCATCGTTGACGGCAAGGAGATCGAGGTCCCGCCGGCATACACGCTCCTTCAGGCGTGCGAGGCCGCAGGGGCCGAGATTCCCCGCTTCTGCTACCACGAGCGGCTCTCGATCGCCGGGAACTGCCGCATGTGCCTCGTCGAGCTCAAAGGCTCGCCCAAGCCGGTCGCCTCGTGCGCCTGGGCTGTGCGGGACTGCCGCCCCGGCCCGAAAGGCGAACTGCCGGAGGTGAGCACGAAGTCACCGATGGTGCGCAAGGCGCGCGAAGGCGTGATGGAGTTTCTGCTCATCAATCACCCGCTCGACTGTCCGATCTGCGATCAAGGCGGGGAATGCGACCTCCAGGACCAGGCGATGGCCTATGGCGTCGATGCCAGCCGGTATCGCGAGAACAAACGCGCTGTCGAGGACAAATATGTCGGGCTCCTCGTCAAAACGATCATGAATCGGTGCATCCATTGCACCCGCTGCGTGCGGTTCATGACCGAAGTTGCCGGCGTGCCAGAGCTTGGCGCGATTGGACGCGGCGAGGATATGGAGATCACGACCTATCTTGAGCAGGCGATGACCTCTGAGCTGCAGGGAAATGTGGTCGATCTCTGTCCGGTCGGCGCGCTGACCTCCAAGCCCTACGCATTTGCAGCGCGGCCATGGGAGCTGGACAAAACCGAATCCATTGATGTCATGGATGCCCTGGGCTCAGCCATCCGCATCGACACGCGAGGCCGTGAGGTCATGCGCATTCTTCCGCGCGTGAACGATGAAGTGAATGAGGAGTGGATTTCCGACAAGACGCGTCATGTGGTCGACGGGCTGCGAGCCCAGCGGCTCGACCAGCCGTATATTCGCGAGGCGGGTCGCTTGCGCCCGGCGTCCTGGCGTGATGCGTTCGATGCCATCGTCGCCCGGATCTCGTCCGCTTCGCCGCGACGGTTGGGGGCAATTGTCGGCGATCTTGCTGCGGTCGAGGAAATATACGCGCTGAGGGATCTGCTCACGCGGCTTGGCGTCGCCAATCGCGATTGCCGTCAGGACGGCGCTGCGCTTGATCCGAAGCAAGGAAGGGCGACCTATCTGTTCAATGCCGGGATTGCCGGAATCGAACAGGCGGATGCGCTTCTCCTCGTCGGCTCCAACCCTCGGCGCGAAGCTGCGGTGCTCAACGCCCGGCTTCGCAAGCGGTGGCTCAGGGGAAACTTTCCCGTTGGACTTATCGGTCAAAAGGTCGATCTCACGTACCCGCACCAGCATCTCGGCGCGGGACCGCAGACGCTTGCCGATATTGCAGCAGGCCGGCACGAGTTTGCGGAAGTGCTTAGAAAGGCGCAGCACCCGCTAGTAATCGTCGGTATGGGCGCGCTGGCGCGGCCGGACGGCGCAGCAGTGGCCTCGCTTGCCGCTCAGGTTGCCACCACTTTTGGTTCTGAGAGCTGGAATGGCTACTGCGTGCTGCACACGGCGGCCGCGCGTGTGGGAGCACTCGATGTGGATTTCACGCCGGGTCCGGGCGGATGCACAGCGCGGGAGATGGCAGAACCTGGTCGGCTCGATGCAATCTTTCTGCTCGGAGCCGACGAGATCGAGATCGCCCCCGGAGCCCTTGTCATCTACATCGGTACCCATGGCGACCAGGGCGCCCACCGCGCCGACGTCATTTTGCCGGGTGCCGCGTATCCGGAGAAATCAGCCATCTTTGTCAATACCGAAGGTCGGCTGCAGATGGCCGGACGCGCCTCGTTCCCGCCCGGCGAAGCGCGTGAGGACTGGGCAATCATTCGCGCGCTCTCGGACGTGCTGGGACACCGGCTTCCCTACGATTCTCTTCCCTTCCTGCGTCAAGCCATGTTCAAGGCACATCCGCATCTCCAGCAGATCGATCAAGTCTCGCCGGGATTGCGCGCAGATGTGGCGGCGCTGGCGGCGCGCGCCGGGACGCCGGATAAAGCACCCTTTGTCCCGGCACTAGATGATTTCTACCTGACCAATGCGATTGCGCGGTCCTCGCCGATCATGGCGGAGTGCTCCGCGCTGGCTGAGAGCCGGGGCGCCCTGCGAGCGGCGGAGTAGCGGAACAAATGACCGCAGATGTTGAAAACCTCATTCTTGAGCGGCTGGGCCGCATTGATGGTCGATTGGGCACGGTGCAAAACGACACCGGTGAGATCAAAAACCGTCTCGGTCACCTCGAGCGCTGCCAAGCGGAGCTGGCACTGCAATATGCGACGCTGTCGACCAGAGCGGATCGGATCGACATGCGGCTTCAGCGGATCGAGCGTCGACTTGATTTTACGGATGCCTGATTGACAAATGGCTGAGCTCTGGACCGATTACATCTGGCCGGTGACCATCATCGTCGCACAGAGCGTGCTGCTGCTGCTGCTGTTGCTGATTGTTACCGCGTACGTGCTCTATGCCGACCGCAAGATCTGGGCCGCCGTGCAGATCCGCAGAGGGCCCAATGTGGTCGGCCCTTGGGGACTGCTCCAGTCCTTCGCCGATCTTTTCAAGTTCGTGTTCAAAGAACCGATCATTCCCTCCGGTGCCAATAAAGGCGTGTTTCTGCTCGCGCCCCTTGTCACTGGGGCGCTTGCGCTTTCCGCCTGGGCGGTAATCCCGGTCAGCGCCGAATGGGAGATCGCCAATCTTAATGTCGGCATCCTCTACATCTTCGCGATCTCGTCGCTGATGGTCTACGGCGTGATCATGGCGGGTTGGTCGTCCAACTCGAAATACCCGTTTCTTGCCGCCTTGCGCTCGGCAGCGCAGATGGTCTCCTACGAAGTCTCCATCGGCTTTGTGCTGATCACCGTGCTCATCTGCGCCGGTTCGCTCAATCTTTCGGCAATCGTCGAAGCCCAGGCGAGCCGGTGGGGGTTGCTCGGCTGGTATTGGCTCCGACTGCTGCCTATGTTCGTCATATTCCTTGTTTGTGGCCTGGCGGAAACGAACCGGCCGCCATTCGATCTGGTCGAAGCGGAATCCGAGCTGGTCGCGGGCTATGCTGTGGAATATTCGTCCACGCCTTACATGCTGTTCTTTCTGGGCGAGTACATCGCCATTCTTACCATCTGCGCCATGGCCACCATCCTCTTCCTCGGGGGCTGGTTGCCGCCATTTCCGACCGCTCCGTTCACCTGGATACCCGGGGTGATCTGGTTTGTTCTCAAATGCGCGTTCATGTTTTTTCTGTTCGCCATGGCGAAGGCGATAGTTCCGCGTTATCGCTACGATCAGTTGATGCGGTTGGGATGGAAGGTATTCCTGCCGCTCTCGCTTGCGATGGTGGCAATCGTTGCAGGGATCGCGCAGGTCTGGGACTATGCCGGGTTGGGAGCCCAATGAGGCTGAAGCCGCATGATTGACATCTCCTTTTCCGGCCTCATCGGAGCCTTCATCGGGACGGCAATTGCCGCATTCGCGTACGCGCCTCTGGTGTCATCAATCGAACGTCACCTGCGCACGCGCGCCGCCGGCGAAGGCGCGGCCGAGCACGTTGATGATGGCGTCATGCAGCGGGAGATTTCGCTTCTGCGCAGGGGCTTGCTTGCGGCTGATATCATCGTGTTCGCAGGGCTTGGCTACTGGCTCGCTGCAGCGCTGGCGAATTGGTGAGAATGGCAGGACAGGGCGCAGCACCGACAAGGAAATGAGGTCATGAGGCTCGATCGCGCTGCACGCTCCGTATTCTTGGGGGAGTTCATAGCGGCATTTTTCCTGGCACTTCGTTATTTGTTCAAGCCGAAAGCGACCCTGAACTACCCGTTCGAGAAGGGACAGGTCTCGCCGCGCTTTCGCGGCGAGCATGCCCTGCGCCGTTACCCCAACGGGGAGGAACGTTGCATTGCCTGCAAGCTGTGCGAGGCAATTTGCCCGGCCCAGGCGATCACCATCGAGGCCGGCCCGCGCCGTAACGACGGCACCCGCCGCGCCACCCGTTATGACATCGACATGGTGAAATGCATTTATTGCGGGCTTTGTCAGCAAGCGTGCCCCGTCGATGCAATCGTCGAGGGGCCGAATTTCGAATTTGCGACGGAGACACGCGAGGAGCTCTTGTTCGACAAGGAGCGGCTGCTCGCCAATGGGGATCGCTGGGAGCGCGAGATCGCCAAGAACATCGCGCTGGACGCCCCTTATCGGTGACGGCCGATGCTGTTTCCAGCGATCTTCTTTTATACGTTCGGCGCGACATGCGTTGCCGCGGCCTTTATGGTGATTGCGTCACGCAATCCCGTTCACTCCGTCCTGTTTCTCATTCTCGCGTTCGTCAACGCCGCGGGGTTATTTGTGCTTCTCGGCGCCGAGTTCTTGGCGATGATACTCATCATCGTCTATGTCGGGGCGGTCCTGGTGCTTTTCCTGTTCGTAGTGATGATGCTCGATGTCGACTTTTCCGAGTTGCGTCAGGGCTTCTTGCAATACCTCCCGGTGGGGGCATTGGTCGGGATCATTCTGCTGATCGAGCTCTTGCTGGTCGTGTTCACATGGTCGATCGGGGCGAATGTGCGGGCGGCGATTGCGACCCCCATTCCGCCGCTCGCCAATGTTCCAAATACTGAAGCGCTCGGGCACGTGCTCTATACCAACTACGTCTACTTCTTTCAGGTGGCCGGGATCGTGCTGCTCGTGGCCATGATCGGTGCCATCGTGCTTACGTTGCACCATAAGCCACGGGTCAAGCGACAGAATATTGCCGATCAGATTACCCGAACGAAGGCGACCTCGATCGAGATCGTCAAGGTCCGGTCGGGCCAGGGACTTTAGGACTGTTGCGGGATGACGATCGGGCTTGGCCACTATCTCACAGTTGCTGCCATCATCTTCACTATCGGGATATTTGGCATCTTCGTGAACCGCAAGAACGTGATCATCATCCTCATGTCGATAGAGCTGATCCTGCTGGCGGTGAATATCAATCTGGTAGCCTTCTCGAGCTTTGTCGGCGATCTCGTCGGGCAGGTGTACGCGCTTCTGGTGCTCACGGTCGCCGCAGCGGAATCGGCCATCGGCCTTGCCATTCTGGTGGCGTACTACCGCAATCGCGGCTCCATCGCCGTCGAAGACATCAATCTGATGAAGGGCTGAGGGCTCAAGAGCCATGTATCAGGCGATCGTTTTCCTGCCGCTCCTGGGGGCGATCATTGCAGCCCTCATCAGCCTTGCAGGAGCGCATGCCCGTCATCCCGGCGGCACTCCCGCGGCGGACGCGGAGGATCACGCGCATGGGCCGGTCGATGAGAGTAACCCTCGCGGCGCACCGTCGCTGCACGAGCCACATGCCGCCCTGCTTGCGTCGTCGGCAGAACCGCGCACGCAGCAACCTGCCGCAGCCGGAGGCTCACGGCCGGCAGAGCTTGTCACCACCGTGTTGCTGTTTGCCTCCATGCTGCTGTCATGGGTGGCCTTTGTGGATGTCGGATTTGCTCACCACGATGCCCGGGTGACGCTGTTTCCCTGGATCATCTCCGGCGACCTCAAGATTGATTGGGCGTTGCGCGTCGATACTCTCACCGCCGTCATGCTCGTGGTGGTCGGGACCATCTCGGCTCTCGTACACCTCTACTCCATCGGGTACATGGAGGAGGATCCACACCGCCCGCGTTTCTTTGCCTATCTGTCCCTGTTCACGTTCGCGATGCTGATGCTGGTGACCGCGGACAACCTCGTGCAGTTGTTCTTCGGCTGGGAAGGTGTTGGGCTGATGAGCTATCTGCTCATCGGGTTCTGGTACCAGAAGCCGGAAGCGAATGCGGCTGCGATCAAGGCGTTCCTTGTCAATCGGGTGGGCGATTTTGGCTTTTCGCTCGGTATTTTTGCCGTGTTCGCTCTGACCGGAGCGATTGAGTTCGACACCATATTCGCACAGGCGCCGGCGCTCACTGGCAAGACCATTCACTTCCTGGGCGCGAACGTGGATGCCCTTACCCTGATCTGCCTCCTTCTGTTCATGGGCGCCATGGGAAAGTCGGCGCAGTTTCTGCTGCACACCTGGCTGCCCGACGCCATGGAAGGACCGACGCCGGTATCGGCACTCATCCATGCCGCCACTATGGTGACGGCAGGAGTCTTCATGGTGGCGCGCCTCTCGCCGCTTTTCGAGCTTGCTCCCGCCGCGCAGACATTCGTGACGTTCATCGGAGCGACCACCGCGTTCTTTGCCGCAACCGTCGCCCTCGTTCAGAACGATATCAAGCGGATCATTGCCTATTCGACGTGCTCTCAGCTCGGCTACATGTTCGTTGCCATGGGCACCGGCGCCTATTCGGTGGGCATGTTCCACCTTTTCACGCATGCTTTTTTCAAGGCACTGCTGTTCCTCGGCTCCGGCTCGGTGATCATCGCCATGCATCATGAGCAGGACATCAGGCACATGGGGGGCCTCAAGGACAGGCTTCCATTCACCTACTGGACCATGGTGGTCGGCACGCTTGCGCTTACCGGGTTTCCCCTCACGGCCGGATACTTCTCCAAGGATGCGATAATCGAGGCGGCCTATGCGGCGCATAATCCGATGGCGCTCTATGCTTTCTGGGCGACCGTCATAGCGGCTGCGCTCACGGCTTTTTATTCCTGGCGCCTGATCCTTCTTACCTTTCATGGCAGCCCGCACGACTATCACCACTACGAGCAGGCACGTGAAAGTCCATTGGTGATGATCATCCCGCTCGGGGTCCTGGCGGTCGGGTCGATCTTCGCCGGCTTTCCCTTCCAGGATCTGTTCGTGGGTCACGGGGTAACCGAATTTTTCCGGGACTCGCTGAAGCTTGCGCAGGAGAATGGCATTCTCGAAAACATGCACCACGCCCCCTATCTGGTCACGGTGCTCCCGACAGTGATGATGGCGGTCGGTTTTGTGATCGCGTGGGAATTCTACATGCGGCGTCCGCAACTGCCAGCCGAGCTCGCGCGCCAGCATGACGCGCTTTATCGGTTCCTGCTCAACAAATGGTACTTCGACGAGATCTATGACGCCATCATCGTCCGCCCGACCCTGTGGCTTGCACGCTTGCTGTGGAAGGGGGGCGATGGCTGGCTGATCGACGGCTTCGGACCGGACGGCGTTTCTGCGCGTGTGCTCGAGGTCACGCAAGGCGCCGTTCGGCTGCAGACCGGGTATCTCTATCACTACGCCTTTGCCATGTTGATCGGAGTGGCGGCATTCATCACCTGGTTCATGTTCGGCGGTCGGATCGGCTGAAATGAGCTGGCCAATCCTGTCCGTTACCACGTTCCTGCCGCTCGTCGGCGCGCTTCTCGTCACGGCCCTCCCGAGCGACGGCAAGGCCGAGCAGCGCAATGCGCGCTGGATCGCTCTGTGGACCACGCTGGTCACGTTCGCCATCTCCTTGATCCTGCTCTACCGCTTCGACCCAACCTCGTTCGAGTTTCAGTTCGTGGAGACACAGCCCTGGCTTGGCGGAGCGATCACCTACCATATGGGCGTCGACGGCATTGCGCTGCCTTTCGTCGTCCTTACCACCGGCCTGATGCCGATATGCATCATTGCGAGCTGGAATCCGATCCGGCGGCGCGTCAAAGAGTACATGATCGCATTTCTGGTGCTCGAGACCTTGATGGTGGGTACCTTCGCCGCGCTCGATCTCGTGCTGTTCTATCTGTTCTTCGAGGGCGGGCTCATTCCGATGTTCCTTATCATCGGGGTCTGGGGCGGCCCGCGCCGAGTCTATGCCAGCTTCAAATTCTTCCTTTACACGTTGCTCGGCTCCGTGCTGATGCTGCTCGCCATCATGGCGATGTACTGGGACGCCGGCACGACCGACATTGCTGTGCTGCTGCACCACGGATTCCCACGCAGCCTGCAGACCTGGGCATGGCTCGCCTTCCTGGCTTCCTTTGCCGTGAAGCTGCCGATGTGGCCCGTGCACACCTGGCTCCCTGACGCGCATGTCGAAGCGCCGACCGCCGGATCGGTGATCCTTGCGGCCATTCTCCTGAAAATGGGCGGCTACGGATTTCTTCGCTTCTCGTTGCCGATGTTTCCGGCGGCTTCTCACGACCTCGCCCCGCTCGTTTTCGCGCTCTCGGTGATCGCAGTGATCTACACATCGCTGGTGGCGCTCGCGCAGGAGGACATGAAGAAGCTCATTGCCTATTCCTCCGTGGCCCATATGGGCTTTGTCACCATGGGAATTTTTGCTGCGACCACGCAGGGCGTCGCCGGGGGCATCTTCCAGATGATCTCCCACGGTCTGGTCTCGGCGGCATTGTTCTTGTGCGTTGGCGTCGTCTACGACCGAATGCACACACGCGAGATTGCCGCCTATGGTGGCCTCGTCAATCGAATGCCGCTCTATGCGGCGGCTTTCATGGTGTTCACGCTCGCCAATGTCGCACTGCCCGGCACCTCGGGCTTTGTCGGCGAGTTTCTCAGCCTCATCGGCACGTTCCGGGTGAATAGTCTGGTCGCGACCCTGGCGACAATCGGCACCATTCTCTCCGCAGCCTACGCGCTATGGCTTTACCGCAAGGTCGTTTTCGGGACGCTGAGCAAGCCGAGCCTCGCCGCGATCAAGGACCTTGACTACCGCGAGATGATCACGCTCGGGCCACTCGTGGCGCTGACGATCCTGTTCGGCATCTATCCCAAGCCAGTGCTCGACATGTCGGCGGCGTCAGTGGCGCAGCTCCTGGATGGTTACAACCATGCGGTTGGAGCGGCCAAGACCGCAGCTTTGCGGGGGCAGCCATGACGCAGACGCCTGGGCTTCCGGAGTTGCTGCCGGCACTCCCTGAGCTCGTCCTTGTGCTTGGCGCAATGGTGTTGCTGCTCGCCGGCGTTTTCCGCCGACGAGAGACATCGGGCGGCATCGAGAGCGCGGCAATTCTGCTGCTGATCGTCGCCGGAGCCATTGTGGTCTGGCTTCCCTCGGGAACGCTTGTGACTTTCGGCGGCAGCTTCGTGCTCGATAGCTTTGCCCGGTTCATGAAGCTGCTGGCGCTGACGGGCTCGGCGGCGGCGATCCTGATGTCATTCGATTACCTCATCCGCGAGAATCAGCAGCGGTTCGAATTTCCGGTTCTGATCCTGCTTTCGACCGCCGGGATGATGATCCTGATTTCCGCGGGCGACCTGATCGCGCTCTACCTTGGGCTCGAGCTCATGAGTCTCGCGCTCTATGTGGTGGCGGCAATCGACCGCGATTCCGTCCGCTCGACCGAGGCGGGGCTGAAATATTTTGTGCTTGGAGCGCTCTCGTCCGGCATGCTGCTGTACGGCGCGTCGCTGGTTTACGGCTTCACCGGCACCGTATCGTTTTCCGGCATTGCCAAGGCTGCGCGCGAGCCGAGCCTCGGTCTCGTTTTCGGGATCGTATTTTTGTTCGCCGGCTTCTGCTTCAAGGTCTCTGCTGTGCCGTTCCATATGTGGACGCCCGACGTGTACGAGGGTGCGCCCACGCCGGTGACGGCATTTTTTGCCGCGGCCCCGAAGATGGCAGGCATCGCGATGTTCGTGCGTCCGACCATCGTGGCTTTCCCGGGCGTGCTGGAGCAGTGGCAGCAGATCGTCGTGTTCGTTTCGATCGCGTCCATGGCTCTCGGCTCTTTCGCAGCTATCGGGCAGCGGAATTTCAAACGGCTGATGGCCTATTCCTCCATCGGCCATATGGGATTTGCGCTTATCGGGCTTGCCGCCGGGACTCCCGAAGGAGTGCAGGGGGTTCTCGTCTATGCGGCTATTTATCTCGCCATGACGCTGGGGACATTTGCCTGCATTCTCGCCATGCGGCGCAACGGGAGCATGGTCGAGGACATCGGAGATCTCTCCGGGCTTGCTCGCACCAAACCCACCATGGCGTTCTTTCTGGCCATGCTGCTGTTTTCACTGGCCGGCATTCCACCCCTCGCAGGCTTCTTTGCCAAGTTCTATGTATTCCTCGCAGCCATCCAAGCGGGCCTTTTCACCCTCGCCGTCATCGGCGTCGTCACCAGCGTGGTAGGGGCCTACTATTATCTCGCCATCGTCAAGATCATGTATTTCGACGAGCCGGCGCCGCGCTTCGAGCCGATGCCACGCGAGGTTGGGGCTGTGCTCGCGATCACGGGATTGTTCAACCTGCTGTTCTTCATCTACCCTGCGCCTTTGGTCGAAGCCGCGAGCACTGCCGCGCGCTCGTTGTTCTAGCTGCGATGAGGCTTGATTCCCGGGCAATCGCGGCGGGCGTACGCCTTGTCGCGCATGAAGTCGTTGGCTCGACCAATACAGAAGCATTGAACCTTGCACGCAAAGGAGAGCGCGGACCGCTCTGGGTAGTAGCTGCCCGGCAGAGTGCGGGCCGCGGACGGCGCGGACGGCGCTGGGTGTCGGAACCCGGAAATCTCTATGCGAGCCTGCTGCTCACGGCGCCGCCGCTGCCGCGCGTGTGGCCTCAGCTTTCGCTTGTCGCAGCGCTCGCGCTCCATGACGCGATCGGGGAGTGCACGAAAAGAATGGAGGCGGCCCTCGTCATCAAGTGGCCGAACGATATCTTGCTGGGGCGAGCCAAGCTCGCCGGCATTCTGATCGAAGGCGAAACCGGTGATGCTCCCGCGGTGGCAATCGGCGTCGGAGTCAACTGCGCCTCGCATCCGAGGGATACGGATTATCCTGCGACCGACCTCGCGGCCGCGGGCGCTACCGTTACCCCTTCCACGCTGTTCGCTCATCTCTCAGTCAAGATGATGGAACGGCTGGCGCAATGGGCTGCCGGAGAGGGGTTTTCGAGCGTGCGCGCCGATTGGATCGCCCGCGCCGCCGGCCTCGGCCAGGACATACGCGTACGTGTCGCAGATCGTGAATTGTCGGGCCGTTTCGAAACCCTCGACGCTGATGGCAACATGACCTTGCGCCTGCCGGACGGCCGCGCTGTAGCCGTTACAGCTGGCGATACGCTTTACGCGGAGCTCTTCTCCGTACGTCAAGACGCCGGCTGATCGGAACACGAGCATGCCAGGGCCCACCGATGAGCTCGTATTCGCGCCACTCGGCGGAGTAGGCGAGATCGGAATGAATCTCGCCGTTTACGGCTTCGGTCCTGAGCAGCACCGCAGCTGGATTGTGGTGGACATGGGGGTCGCTTTCGCCGGGGATGAGTTGCCCGGCATCGAAGTCATTCTTCCCGACATCCGTTATCTCGTGGAGGAGCGGCGTAATCTCCTGGGCCTCGTGCTCACGCATGCGCACGAGGATCATTTTGGCGCGCTCCTCGATCTCTGGCCGCAGCTAAAGATCCCGGTCCATGCAACCCCCTTCACGGCCGCACTCCTCGCCGCCAAGAGGGCAGGGGAGCCGGGTGCGCCCGACATTCCAGTCAATATCGTTCCCATTGGTGGACGATTTGCCCTCGGCCCGTTCGACATCGAGCTCGTCTCAATGGCGCACTCGATACCGGAATCGAACGGTCTTATCATCCGCACGCCCCTCGGCACGGTGCTGCATACCGGTGACTGGAAGATCGATCGCAGCCCCGTCATCTCGCCTCAAACCGACGAAACAAAGCTGCGTGCGCTGGGTGACGAAGGCTGTCTAGCGCTGATTGGCGATTCTACGAATGCGGTACGGGAGGGCCGCTCCCCGTCGGAGGCGGAGGTTGCAAAGTGCCTTGTCAAGCTCATTCGCTCGGCGCCCCACCGGGTGGCGGTTACGACCTTCGCCTCGAATGTGGCGCGCATGCACACCGTGGCAGAAGCTGCCGCGTCATGCGGGCGCGAAGTGGTCCTGGTCGGGCGTGCCATGGATCGCATCGCCCAGGTCGCACGCGAGACCGGGTATCTCGAAGGCATCAAAGAGTTTCGTTCGGTGGATATCTACGGCCATTTGCCGCCGGACAAGGTGGTGGCGCTTTGTACGGGCAGCCAGGGCGAGCCGCGCGCGGCGCTATCGCGCATCGCCCAGGACGAGCATCCGGACGTGGCATTTTCGCGGGGCGATCGCGTGATCTTTTCGTCGCGCGCCATCCCCGGCAATGAAAAGGCGGTGATGCGGGTCATCAACGGCCTGATCGCGCAGGGGGTGGAGGTCATCACCGATCGCACCCATCTCGTTCATGCCTCCGGCCACCCCCGCAGGGACGAGCTGAGAGACATGATCTCGTGGGTGCGGCCGCAAGTGCTGCTTCCCGTGCACGGGGAGCCGCTCCATATGGCCGAGCACGCCGAGCTTGCCCGCTCCGCCGGCGTAAAAACCGTTCTTGTCTGCCGGGACGGCGAGCTCATCCGGCTTGCTCCGGGGAAGCCTGGCAAAATCGACGAGGTACCGGCCGGGCGCGTCTACCGGGACGGCTCGCTCCTCGTCAGCGCGGAAGAGCGCACTGTCGCCGATCGGCGCCGGCTTGGCTTCGCGGGGGTCGTCTCAATCGCAATGGCGCTCTCCAGCAGAGGCGAGATGCTTGGCGATCCCATGGTCACGCTTACCGGCATCCCGGCGACTGATGCGCAGGGACGCAATACGGCTGAGGTCTCACGGATCGCTGCCGTGGAGGCCTTTGATAGTTTGCCGCGCGCACACCGGCGCGATCCCGATGCTGTGGCCGAGGCGATCCGCCGCGCCATTCGCGCATCCCTGGGCGCCGCCTGGAACAAAAAGCCTACTTGCCACGTGCATGTAGTCGAAGTGTAAGCCTCTGGACCGTAGCGCTGGCGTTCCCGCCCGCGCTGCTGGCCGAGCGCTTTTGCTGGAAGCAACCATGATTGGACGTCTCAACCACGTTGCCATTGCCGTTCACGACATCGCCAGGGCCGCAGAGGTGTATCGACGCGTGCTCGGGGCAAAGGTTTCAGAGCCGGCAGCCCAGCCCGCACATGGGGTCACGACCGTATTCATTACGCTGCCGAATACCAAGATCGAGCTGATCGCCCCGCTTGGCGGCCAATCACCCATTGCCAAGTTCCTCGACCGCAACCCGGACGGTGGAATTCACCACGTCTGCTATGAGGTTGATGACGTCCGCGCTGCGCGCGACAAGCTCAAAGAGGAAGGTGCACGCGTCCTCGGCGACGGGGAGCCGAAGATGGGCGCCCACGGCAAGCCGGTGCTGTTCCTGCACCCCAAGGATTTTTGCGGAACGCTCATAGAGATCGAGCAGGCGTGAGCA
>DATBYX010000512.1:0-5623 GCA_036513475.1 Xanthobacteraceae bacterium
GTCGCCACCATCGTCGAGAACGACCAGGACAAGCACCACGACAAGTGCCCGATGAAGTGATCATCGGCCACCCGCGGTGCGTATCCCGGGCGCAGTGCAGCATGAGCAGCGCACCTTCACTTCAGCCTTCAGCGGCTCAACTGGCTCATGCTGGACTGCAGACCCGGGATCGCACAAAGCTCGGGTGCCACACAGGCCGGAGTTTGTGGCGGTCCCGGATCAGCAGCGCACCGCAGCGCAGACAAGTTTACGCAGTCTGCGCAAGCTTGACTGCGTTTGCGCGAATCGTGGGGTGAATGGTGCATCGGGGGTGGCTGCGCTCGCGTTGCGCTGCATGCGGGACGCACGGCCGCGGCTAGATAGGATCACTGCCGGCCACGGACTCCGTCTATCCACGGTCCCCCTGCACTAATCATGCTGTATTTCATCGAACAGTGTCTCAACGGCGTGCAATTGGGCATGCTGCTTTTCCTGCTGGCGGCCGGGCTGACGCTCATCTTCGGGATCATGGATCTGGTCAATCTGGCGCACGGCTCGCTCTACATGATCGGAGCCTATTTCGCCGCGACCTTCGCGGCCTTGACCGGAAGCTTCGTCGCCGGCGCGGTCATGGCCTTGCTCGCCACGCTTGTAGTGGGGATCGCCGTCGAGGTGATCGCGATGCGCCGCCTTTACGGGCGCGATCATCTCGATCATGTGCTCGGTACATTCGGGCTGATCCTGTTCTTCAATGAGCTCGTGCGGCTGATCTGGGGCCCTGCCGGCATGACGCTGCCGCTCCCGAGCCAGATGCTCACTGCGGTGGAGGTGCTGCCGGGGGTGTATTATCCGCTCTACCGCCTCGTGATCATTCTTTCGACACTGATCGTTGCGCTGCTGCTCTATCTCCTGGTGATGCGCACGCGCATTGGCATGCTGATCCGCGCCGGTGCTTCCAACCGCGAGATGGTTGCCGCTCTCGGCATCAATATCAAGCTGCTGTTCACGCTGGTGTTCGGGCTGGGAGCCGTCCTCGCCGGTTTTGCCGGAATGATGCAGGCGCCAATCCTCACGGTGCAGATCGGCATGGGCGAGAACATCCTGATTGTCGCCTTCGTCGTCATCATCATTGGGGGAATCGGGTCGATCCGCGGCGCCTTCGTAGCGGCCATTATTGTCGGCCTCATCGATACCGTCGGCCGCGCGTTCCTGCCGGACCTGCTGCGCATGTTCCTGAGCAACAATGCGGCCTCGAGCGCCGGGCCGGCGCTCTCCTCGATGCTGATCTACATGTTGATGGCCGCCATCCTGGTGGTTCGGCCGGAAGGTCTGTTTTCCGCCTCAAGCAGATGAAGGCTCAGTTCCGCCCACGCGATGTGGTTGTTGCCGTTGTGCTGGCGGGCATGGCCCTACTACCGCTCCATGCCGCACTGACCGGCAATTCTTTCCTGATGTCGCTATGCACGCGCATCATTATCCTTGCGATGGCGGCGGTAAGCCTGAACCTGATCATGGGGTTTGGCGGCATGGTCAGCTTCGGGCATGCCGCCTACCTCGGTATAGGCGGCTATGTGGTCGGCATCCTGGCCAAGGAAGGAGTCGATTCCGGCTTCCTGCAATGGCCGTTGGCACTTGCGGCTTCGGCACTATTCGCCTTGGCCGTCGGGTCGCTTTCGCTGCGCACGCGCGGTGTGTATTTCATCATGATCACCCTCGCCTTCACGCAGATGCTCTATTACGTGGCGATCGGCCTCGACCGTTATGGGGGCGACGACGGAATGACCATCTACAGGCGCAGCCAGTTTGGCGGGCTGCTCGATCTCTCGAACAGAACGGCCTTCTTTTATCTCTGCCTGGCGCTGCTGTTGCTGACGACCTGCTTGATCTGGCGGATCGTGAACTCGCGCTTCGGGATGGTCATCCGCGGCGCGCGTTCGAACGAGCGCCGCATGCGTGCAATCGGGTATCCGACTTATCGGTATAAGCTCGTCTGCTTCGTGATTGCCGGCACGCTGTGCGGGCTTGCCGGCGTCCTGCTTGCCAACCATACGGATTTCATCAATCCCGCGATGATGCACTGGACGCGCTCCGGGGACCTTATCGTCATGGCGGTGCTCGGTGGGATGGGCACGGTGCTCGGTCCTGTGCTTGGAGCTCTGGCGCTGCTGGTATTGGAAGAGGTTTTGTCCGGGATCACTGAATATTGGCAAATCATCATCGGTCCCATCTTTCTGCTGGTCGTGCTGTTCGCGCGGGGTGGCATCGACGGTCTGCTGGGACGCATTCGCGCATGACTGATGCCGTCCTGCAGGTCGAAGGCCTCACCAAGCGCTTCGGCGGCGTTCTCGCCTCCGATGGCATTTCGCTCGCGGTGCCGAGAGGGGAGCTGCACGCCATCATCGGACCCAACGGGGCCGGGAAGACTACCCTCATTGGACAGCTCGCGGGCGAAGTTGCTCCAGACAGCGGGCGCATCTGGTTCGAAAATCTCGACATCACCCGGCTGCCGAGCTGGCGGCGCAGCAAGCTGGGGCTCGCGCGTTCCTTCCAGATCACCTCCCTGTTCTCCGATTTCACCGTGCTCGACAACGTGGCGCTTGCGGTGCAGGCGCATGCCGGTCACTCTTTTCAATTCTGGCGCAAGGCGCGCGAGGAAACGAGTTTGCGCGAGCCTGCTCGCGCAGTGCTGGCCCGGCTTGGCCTTCTCGGGCGCGCGGACGTCCTGGTTTCCACGCTGAGTCATGGCGAGCACCGGCAGATCGAGATCGCCACGGCACTCGCGACCGGACCGCGCCTGCTGCTGCTCGACGAACCAATGGCCGGGATGGGGCCGGATGAGAGCGCGCGAATGGTCAAGACATTGCGCGACCTCAAGGGCGATCTCACCATCATGTTGATCGAGCATGACATGGAGGCGGTGTTCGCGCTCGCCGATCGCATCACTGTCCTGGTGTACGGTCGCATCATCGCTTCCGGTACGCCGCAAGCGATCAGAGGCAATGAGCAGGTGCGACAGGCGTATTTGGGCGAGCAGGAAAGCGCGGATGCCTGAGCCAACGCTGCTCGAAATTTCCAACATCGAGACCTACTACGGTCTGAGCCAGGTTCTATTCGGCCTATCGCTCACCATCGCTCCAGGCGAGGTGGTCAGCCTCATGGGCCGCAATGGCATGGGCAAGACTACAACTGTGCGCTCGGTTATGGGGCTGACGCCGGCTGCGGCAGGGTCCATCCGTTTCGATGGCATGGAGATACGTTCGCTGCCGGCCTATCGCGTGGCCAAGCTTGGAATCGGACTCGTTCCCGAGGGTCGGCAGGTGTTTCCCAATCTCACCACGCGGGAGAATCTGATCGCCACGGCCGCCAATCGGCGAGGCGCCGCCGATGCATGGATGCTGGACAAAGTATGTGCGCTGTTTCCTCGCTTGGCCGAGCGCCTCCTGAGCATGGGCAACCAACTCTCCGGCGGGGAGCAGCAGATGCTGGCCATAGGCCGCGCGCTGATGACCAATCCACGGCTTCTGATTCTGGACGAAGCGACAGAGGGGCTGGCGCCGCTCATCCGTGCCGAGATTTGGCAGTGTCTGAGCCGCCTCAAGGCCGCTGGACAATCAATCCTGCTCATCGACAAGAACGTCGGGCCGCTGATGCGCATTGCGGATCGTCATTACCTCCTGGAGCGCGGGAAGGTGGTCTGGGCCGGCACTTCGCGTGAGCTTGCCGCCGAGCCCGTGCTCCAGCAGCGCTACCTCGGAGTGTGAGCGCTTTCGCCCGCTGCACCCGCCCGAGCGCTTAATGGTAACCAAATGGTAACCGTAATGGGTTCCTATTCGGCGAGCGCGCACCGAGGATTCCCATGGGACAGCAGGAAAGCATCACATCAACCGCGAAATCGGAGCTGAGTCCCGACGATGCGGTGGCGGCCGCAATCAACAGCGCAGAGATTACGCCCAGAATGGCCCTGGCGAGCGCGCGATCGCCGCAGATGGATCTGTCTCCAGTCGTCGTGGAGCAAGGGGAAACGAATGCCCTCAACGGCCCGAAGCTGGATCTCACCAGCAGTGAGGCGCCGCGAGTCGCCCCGGAGATGGGGGAGACCAACCCCGTCTTATCGGAGGAGGGGCTGCTCGAGATACCTGCCGATGCAGAGCCAGTACCAGATCCGGCTAGCCAGCGTTCTTCCCCGCGAGTGAACCGGTTCACTCTCCTGGCGGCGTGCCTGGCATTGGCGGCGGCGTTGGGCGGCATGATCGGCGCGCTTGCAGCCTTTACCATCACACGGCCGCAGGCAGTGGCCGTGCTAGGTGAGGGCAAACTGACGCCCGAAGAGATCCAGGCGCTCAAGGAGAACGTGGTGCAAGCGCGGGTCGAGCTGGCGGCGCTCAAAGCCAGCCTTGATGCCGGCAATCGGGGCGCCACCACGCAGTTGACCAAGATCGCCGAGCGCGTCGAACGCATTGAGCGCAATGCGAGCGAGCCCACAGCGAAGCTGAACAAAGCCGCCGACGCGCTCGAACGCTTGGCCCGCAGCGAGTTGACGGGCTCGATCGCTCCGCCGCAGGCCATCGGGGGTGGAGCGGGCAAGGTCGACGGATGGGTGTTGCGCGACGTCCGTCGCGGGGTTGCATTCCTTGAAGGCCGCGCCGGCACGATCGAAGTCGAGCAAGGCGATCTCGTGCCGGGACTCGGCCGCGTCGATGCCATCCGCAAGCAGGATGGCCGATGGATTGTGGTGACTTCAAAAGGAGTGATCAGCGCAGCGCGCTGACGTCTCGATCAGCAGATGCGGGAGCCTCCCAGCTCTCGCGCAAGGGGCGACCCCGTCCCGCGGATGCCTGGAGATGCTCCGGCGCATCATCAAATCATTGTGCGGGCAAGACGCATGGCTCGCGCCACCGCATCGGTGCGCCCGTTCGCTCCCAGCTTTGTAATGATGGAACCGACGTGGAATTTCGCCGTGTGCACGGAGATATCCAGCTGCCTTGCAATCTCTTTGTTGGATGCTCCAGCAATGAGCTGACGCAGGACTTCCGCTTCGCGCACGGTCAATTCCGGCGGAGTTCCCTCTTCGTCGTCCTCATCTTCCAGCGCGGGCGCAAGCTCGATGGGCGCGTCCGTGCAGGCGAGACCATGGGCGACTGCCTCAACCGCAACGCGCAGCTTCGCTGCGCTGAATGACGGAAGCAAGCCGCCGACACACGCCCTGCGCATGGCATCAGCAATGGCCTGTTTATCCCCGACAAAGATTGCCGGAACATCCAGTTCAGCGTCATGATCGGTAATGACGACGTCCGCCGATTCCAAATCCGCAACGAGCGCCAACCGACGGCTGCAGCCCTCGACCGCTTGCAAGGCTCGCCGGCGCAGCTCTTCGTCCGCGATCGAGAGCGCGACAGCAATCCTCGGCGGGCGCCCGCTGTTTGTGCCGGGATCATCACTCACGCTGTTGGTCTCTCACCCAGCATCACGCTGACGTCGATCTCCTGGCCGGACCGTGAGATAGCGAGCTTCGCGCTGGTTCCCGGATCAGCCCTGCGCAGCATTCCCGCAAGCGTGCGCGCTGAGTCCGTAGCTTTGCCGTCGAGCGCAAGGATAATATCGCCCTGCCTGAGGCCGGCCTGGAGGGCCGGGCCAGCCGAGTCCA
>DATBYX010000513.1:0-5349 GCA_036513475.1 Xanthobacteraceae bacterium
ATGGAGAAGCACCTGAAGCATCACCGCTACTTCGCGGCAAATCGCTACACGGTCGCCGATCTTGCGCTGTATGCCTATACCCATTTGGCGCACGAATGCGATTTTGATCTGGGTCCCTTCCCCGCGATCCGCGCGTGGCTAGCCCGTGTCCAGGCTCAGCCGGATCATGTGTCGGTCGATTGGCGGCCGGAAAGCTCTGCATCTCTGCTTAAGGTGCGCCAGGGCGCGTGAAGCACGGAGTCAGATAGGTCGCGCTCCATTTGGGTGTGATATGAAAGCCGCACGCGTCGACAAAATACTGCAGCATTAACCCTTCATTAACCCAAAACACAAAAAAACCCTTCTTCGTCAAAGCCTTCGCCTAACTCCGGTCGAATACGTGCCGGTATCGCCCGCGAATCTCGGCGTGAATTGAACAGTGATTCGCGGAGCTGACATGTCCGAGATATCGACCCCGGTCGCAGAGACCGAACACGAGGGCCGGCAGGCCTGTGCCGCGAGGCATAGGTCTGTCGCCTTGGTCGAATTGATCACTACTGCAGCACTTGCGCTCTCCACGGCGGTTGCCGCAACCGCCGTTTCAATTGGGATGGCGCGCGCCGAGGTGTCCGCCGGCGTCGGAGGCGACCAGAGCACAGCATTTGCGGTCGCCCTGGGCATCGGCTTGCTGTTGTGGGCGGTGCTCGTACTGGGCGCCATCATGGCGGCGGGGCAACGGTCGCATTAACAAACAACCGGGTTTCAGGCGGGCCGGTCGGGGGAAGTCATTGCCGCGCGTCAACCGACGCGCGGCAGTGATGTTTGGTAGCTTTCGTGCCAATATCACTCCGGCTTGATGTTTGCCGCGTGGATAATCGGCCACCATTTCTCGATCTCGGCTTTATGAAAGGCGGCCAGCGCCTCCGGAGTCTGCTCTTCGCGCGACGCAATAACATGCCCGAGCTCCGTCAGCCGCTGCCGCACGGTCGCATCCGCTAATGTGTCCACGACCGCTGCGGTGAGCTTTGCAATTGCGTCGTCCGGGCTTCCCTTGGAAGCCCATAGGCCGTTCCAAAACGAAATGTACATGCCCGGCACGCCCATTTCATCGAAGGTGGGCACGTCCGGTGCTGCCGGCCAGCGCGATTTTGACATGACAGCGAATGCTTTCATTTTACCGGCGCGCAAAAACGAAAGGGTCTGCGAGGCCTCGGCGCAGAACATGTCGATCTGCCCCGAGATCAGGTCCTGCATGACGGGTGCGCCGCCGCGATACGGGACCAGTTGGAAGCTCGTTGCCGTCTTTTGCTGCAGGTAGAGCAGACACACGTGCGCCGCGCTTCCGGCTCCGACCGTTGCCGCGGATGCTTTGCCGGGATTCGCCTTGAGCCAGGCGATCAGGTCTGTCGCGTCCTTTGGGGGGAGCGTGGTCCTGCCGACCAGCATCAGTGGCGTCGCGCTGATCAACGATATCGGCCGCAGCTCGAACATGGCATCGTGCGCGGCCGGATACATCGCACCAGCCCCGACGTGGCTCGTCCAATTCCCGATGCTCAGGGTGTAGCCGTCCGCCGCGGCCTGCGCAGCCCGCACAACACCAATGCTTGCGCCGGCGCCCGTGATGTTCTCGATCACAATCGGCTGCCCGAGCGCGATCCGCATGCGTTCCGTGAGGATGCGGGCCAGCGTGTCGGTCGGCCCTCCCGCAGGGAATGGCACGATGAGCGTCACCGGACGCGATGGGAACGGCTCGGTATGGCCGGCCGCGCAGGACCCGAGAACAGCGGCAAGCGCGAAGGCGATCGATACGGCTTTCATTTCACCTCCCTGGCGCGAATGCGTCTGCGATGTACGCCGCTCCCGCTCCGGCACAGTCACCCTGAAGCGTATGCACCATGCAGGTATGCCCTGTTTGTGCTCACTCCATGATTGCATCCGAAAACCAGGTAGCAATGCCGGGAAATACGCACAGGAGCACGATGGCAATCAGCATGAGCACGACAAAGGGCAGGACCCCCCAGATCACATCGCTGAGCGGGATGTCGGGCGCGATATTCTTGATCACAAAGATATTGAGACCGACCGGCGGGTGGATGAGTCCCATTTCCATGACAATGGTCATCACCACCCCGAACCAGATGAGATCGAAGCCGGCTGTCCTGAGGGGCGGCAGGATGATCGGGGCGGTCATCAGGATGATGGATACGGGCGGCAGGAAGAAACCCAGCACGACCACCATGAGGAGAATCGCTGCAAGCAGCACCCAACGCGACAGGTCCAATTCCACGATTGCTTGGGCTGCCGACTGGCTGATGTGCAGATAGCTCATCACGTACGAATAAAGCAGTGACATGCCGATGATGAGCATCAGCATGGTCGATTCGCGCAGGGTCGAACTCAGGATGGGCGCGAGATCCGCCGGCTTCCACACGCTGTAGATCCCTGCGATGAGCGCAAGCGCGAGCACGGCGCCAAGCCCCGCGGTCTCCGAGGGTGTCGCATACCCGCCGTAGAGGGCGACCATCACGCCCGTGAGGAGAACAACGAATGGCAGCACCCGGGGAAGCAACTGCAGCTTCTCCGCCAAGGTCAGCGTATTTTCCGCCAGCAGTTCCGAACGAGCGCCGCCGCTCAGATGCAGTGCTTTGGCGTTGCGGTATTCGCGCCGATACCGCCAGGCGGCATAGGTCGCAAAAAGCGTGACCAGCAGCAGGGCTGGCCCGATGGCTGCGAGGAACAGCCGTCCCAGAGACTGCTCCGCCGCAACCGCATACAGGATCATGGTAATGGACGGCGGCAGCAGGATGCCCAGCGTGCCGCCCGCGGCGATGATCCCGGAGGCAAAGCCCGGCGAATAGCCGCGCTTGCGCATCTCCGGGATGCCGGCCGAGCCGATCGCCGAGCACGTCGCAGGCGATGAGCCCGCCATGGCCGCAAACAGCGCGCAGGCGAAGACGTTGGCGATGCCGAGTCCGCCCGGGATGCGGTGCATCCAGACGTGGATGGCCGAGTAGAGGTCCTGTCCAGCGCGTGAGCGGCCTATCGCCGAGCCCTTGAGGATGAACAGCGGGATCGACAACAGCGTAATCGAGGCCATCTCCTCATAGACATTCTGGCTGATAGTATCGACCGAACCCGCCGGCATGAAGAAGATCATGAACAGGGTCGCCACCGCGCCAAGCGCAAAGGCGATGGGCATCCCCGCAAACATCACAGCCAGCGTCGAGGCGCCGTAGAGCAGCCCGACCGACAAGACGGTCATCGCATCCGGCTCCGGTCTCGCAGCCCATGCACCACCTGCAGCAGGATCTGAAGAGAGAGCAGCAGCATTCCCGCTGTCATGAGCGAGTATGGAATCCAGAGCGGCGGACCCCAGGTCGAGCCCGAATGAAATCCTTCCACCCACGCTTCCAGCAGCAAGAGCCAGGATTTCCAGGCGAAATACGCGCAGAACACGAAGCTGGCGGCGTCAACGACAATCTGCCGGATCATGTTGACGCGCGGTGGCAAGACCGCGGTAATTGCCTCGATGGCGACATGTCCGCGTCCGGCCTGAATTGCAGCGGCCGACATGAAGACCGCACCGACAATGAGGAAGACTGACATCTCATCCTGCCAGTCGGTCGAAATCTTCAAGAAGTAGCGGACAACTACGCTATAGGTGAGCACGAAAGAGGCCACGACCAGCGCCGCCGAGGACAGGTTGACCACGATAGTGTTGATGCCAGCGAGAATGCGATCAGCGGCGCCCTGGGGCGCCGCTGCCGTTGCAGGCTCGGTCTCGATGAAGTCGAGGCCGTGCGCCACGGAACTTTCACAGCCTCAGGAAACGCCGACGTCTTGGGCGAGCTTGAGCAGCTCGGCAGAAAGCGCGGACTTCGCTGCGTAGTCTTTCCAGGCCGTGTCCCGGGCGATCGCCCGCCATTTCTCGACCGTCGCCTCGTCGAGATCGGACACCTTCGCACCTTTCTTGGCATAGACGTCGGCCACCTTCGCGTCGTCGGCCATGGCCTCCCGGGTGCCAAACTCTTCAAGCTCGCGACCCAGGGCCATGATCATGTCCTGCTGATCCTTGGGCAGAGCGTCGAAGATCTGTTTCGACATGATCAGCGGTTCGAGCATGAACCAGTAAGACTTGCCGCGGCCGGTGGTGAGGCTCTTTGAGACTTCCTCGAGGCGGAAGGAGATCAGACTCGTGGATGAAGTGATCGCGGCGTCGCAGGCCCCCGTCTGCATAGCCGCATACAGCTCGTTGGAGGGCGTCGAGAGTGTAGTCGCGCCGGCCGCCTGCAGCACCATGTCCATCTCGCGGCTCCCGCCGCGAACCTTCAGGCCCTTGGCATCCTGCGGACTGACGATCGGGGCAGAGCGGCTGGCGACTCCGCCAGCTTGCCAGATCCAGGCGATAATGATGATGCCTTTTTCTGCGAGAAACGCCGCGAATTTCGTGCCAACTTCCGAGCTCTTCCAGGCACCACCTTGCTTGTACGAGCTGACGAGTCCCGGCATCAGCCCGATATTGAGCTCCGCGAATTCGCCTCCGGCATAGGAGACCGGATAAAGGCTCACATCGAGCGCGCCTTTGCGCAGTGCGGAGAACTGCGCCACCGTCTTCATCAACGACGAGTTCGGGTAGACTTGTCCGATCAGTGCGCCGTTGGTGCGCCTCTCCACCTCCGCGGCGAACATCCGGCACAGCCGATCGCGGAAGTCGCCTTCTGTGATTGTGCCGCCGGGGAACTGATGGGATATCTTGAGGGTCTGCGCAGCCAGGGCCGGCCTCGAATGCCACGTCGCGATCCCGCTTGGTGTGGCCAACACCCCGGAGAGTACATGCCGTCGGCTCAGAACCATGGAAATCCTCCCTGTTATGCTTTCGGATTACCGTCAGATCAGCGGCTTGAGATCAAACTAGCCGGTTGGATAAACAGTGGCAAACCTCGTGATATCAACGTGACTGCGCGTCGAGGCGTTTTCGATGGCGCCATCTGGTGCCCTGACCGCCTGGTCCATATTCATAATTCACGCCGCCAAGCCGGCACTCGGCCGCCACCGCCGCGGGAATTTCGAAGCCGGGAATTTCGAACCCCGCGCGTGACCTCGTCGTCCTGGGGCACATTTCCGCGCGCATCCGAGCAAGTGGGGCTCACGGTTTTCATCCCCACCGCACGATACATGCTTGCCTTGAAGCTCAAGGCGCCGCGAGTGCCCGAATTCGACAGCGGATCGAGAGACCTCGCCGACACGGCTGCGCTTCTGCGCGTTCTCCAGATCACTGAACCTGAGGACGCCATCGCCATTCTTGCCGAGTACTTTCCGAAAAGCGCTATCGATGCCGGCAAACAGCATTTCGTGCTAAAGCGCCTTCAT
>DATBYX010000514.1:0-3867 GCA_036513475.1 Xanthobacteraceae bacterium
TGCGATTCGCGAGGCATGCCTGCTGCGCTTCCGCCCCATCCTGATGACGACAGCGGCGGCCATGCTCGCGGGCGTACCGCTCGCCTTCGGCCATGGCACGGGGTCGGAACTGCGCCAGCCGCTGGGCTATGCCATGGTGGGGGGCCTCGCAGTAAGCCAGCTCCTGACGCTCTACACCACGCCCGTCGTCTACCTCTATCTCGATCGCCTGCAAGTCTGGCTGCGAGGGGGTAAGCAAGCTCCGCAACGAGAGCCGCAACTCATCAGAGCGGAGGCGGCGGAGTAGGCGGAGGCTGTGTCAGGCCATCAGCAGCCCCTGCAGCGCCAGAAGAGCTTCCTGATAGGCAGCATTGAGCTTCTTTGTTTCAGCCTCGGCGAGTGCCGTGAACGCGGTGGACATGCCCTGGACCCGATCAGGGTGGTTCTGTTTGACTCGCTCCCTGTAGGCTTCTTTGACCTCCTCAATTGTCGCCAAGGGTGAGAGCCCCAGCACATCAAAACAGGTCCGCTCCAGCGTGATTCGGTCAGAGGGCTGCAGCGGGGTGTCGGACGCATCCTCGCTGTAGAGCTCCTGAATCAGCCGATCCGGATCGGCAGCCGCAAACTGTTTGCATAATCGGAGCTGCATCCGATATTCGCGACTGAGCTCTACTCTGCGATAAAGGTAGACGGCAGGCAACGTAGCTAGCATCAAACCGGCCGCAAGCCAGTTCGCGTAAAGCATGGGAGCCCGAAACTCCTCCCAACGGGAAAATAGCGCAAAGCTTATCTCGCTTTCATCGACCAGGAGCAGCTGTTGCAGGCAATAGAGCTCGATCAGCCCCAGGCAGGTAATTACCGCATACGCGGTGAGAGAACGGCCAAACGCCAGTTGTGCGCTACAAACATGCAGCCAGGATCTTAGTCGCTGGATCGGCTTCCTTCGCAGTCGAACGATTGTCGATCGAAGATGGTTTCCGTAGGCATCGATATCCTCCAGCTCCTCAGCGTATTTCCGCCTGATTATTTTTCGCTGTCGATAACGGGCAAGCAGATCTCCTTCTATCTCATTAGCCAGCTCATGAATTTCACTCCGGCGGTCGTGAACTTTCTTGTACAGCAGCATCGACCTGTCCAACTCGACCGATTCGAGGCTTCTAAGCTGGAAGGTGAGACTGATCCTTCTCGCGGAAATTTTGTACCGGACGAAGCATCCTGTTGAAATCAGCACGAGAGCGAGTGGTGCAAGGACGCCAGCATCGCTCAAGGCGGCCGCGAAAGCTTCATTTACCGTCGACATGGATGCACTGGCGATCGATCAACGCTCGGCAAGAGCGCGAAGCTGCTGGACGGCTTGGGCTGAACCAAGGCTCTGGGCTTTTCGATACCACAGACGCGCTTTTTCCACGTCCATGTCGATCCCCATACCCCAAGCCTGGTAAGTACGATCGGATCGTAGGCCGCCGCCAGTGCCAAGGCTGCCGTCGCATTCTCGGCCTTGGCCGCACGCTCGAAGATCAGTCGGGCCGTGACGATGTCGCCCGCAGCTATGAACCTCTCCCCTTGTTCAAGGAGTACGTCGATTTCCTCCGGCTCCAAGGCGCGAACAGCGCTGTTTGCGCGGGAAGGCGTATCTTCCTCATCGGTGGATTCCGCCTTGGCGAGGGAACGGTGCTCAGAGATCACCGCGGCTGGCGACGTCGCGTTGGGTTGCGATGTTTTGATCTTGGCGAGCTCAATCTGCGGAGCTGAGCTCCGGGACACTGATCCTTCCGCCCAGTAGGATTCCGCTCGCGAAGGTATCTCGGGTCGGCTCGAACCCTGGGGCTGGGGGGTTCGCGCTCGAGACGAGGTCGCCGCAGTGCGTATCTGAGTCGTGGGTGCCGACTGCGAAGAACGCGCAGGCATGAATGCGTAGTATGCAATCGCCCCTGCGAAGCAGGCGATGGCGAGAATCAAGCTCATATGCAGGTTGCGAGCGGGTTTGAGCGGGGGCGGCGGCATGACGGTAGGTTCAAGCGAAGGCGGGCGCTCAAACCATTCGATCACCTTCTCGCGCTTGCTGTCGCTGCCCGAAAGGGCAAGGTTAGGCCCACGAGGAAGCCGCGCGCCGGCCATTTGTCGATGCTGCAGCAGCCGCAGACTGACTTCAATCCGCGCAAGCTCCTGGTCGGCCATGATCCTGCGCCATATTTCATTCGGCGCGGGCTTGGCTGCTTCATCATTGTGCGCGCGAGCCGGCGCGAACGCACTGATCGCGCCTGGGTCGGCGGGATGCTTGCCGCTGTGAGCGCGCGCCGACATTCGAGACTGATTTGCCGGTTTGTCCTTCTCGGGAGGCGCTCTGCCCACCTGGGGGGACTCTGCGGATGCACTGTCGGGCGACAGGGAAGGCGCATTTACGCTTGCGACATCTTCGGAATGAGCAAGGGGGGGGCGCCGCTGCGTACCCGGGTTCGCGTGCGGACGCGACGGGCTCCCCATCTGGACCGAAGCTCGGTTCTGCTTCCGACCACCGCGCTCGCCTCGGAGCATAAGGTGAGGAAGCAGGGTCGCCGTCATTATTGGCGAGCACTCGCAAGCGCGCGGCGGCGCGCTCACGCGCGGACTTAGGTGCATAGGGAGAGCGAGGCAGATCACTCTCGGCCTCGACCGGATGCTCCGGTTCTGAAGAAACCGGCTCGCGCATTTGGCGCGCAAGGTAGTCAGATAGTTCGACGAGCTCAGAATTTTTTTCTGACGGGGTACTCATGTATACAACTCCCCTGATAATGCCCGGCTGAAATGCCACTCCCTGTGTCTCCTGCGTGTTCCGTATTTCCTTTCCGCTGCTGTTTGATGAATGATGTGGATGGACTCGGGTGCGAAGCTCAGGGTTGGCTTCGATTACGCTGCTTTTGCCACAGCAAAAAATCGCGGAAGATCGACTCGCGCTGCTCCTGGGTCAGATTGGCAAAGGCAGGGCCTTTGTTTTTGAGGAATGCCGAGAATTCGGTGCTGGTCGCCTGCTCGGCCACGACCTCTTTCTCCCGCAACCGACGCAACATCTCCTCCGCAACACTGGACCGGGTCCATCCCGGCACAGTGGCGGCGAGGTTTACGTCGCGCCATTTGGGATGCCGCGGAGGCTCGCGAAATTTCCCCCATTTATTGAAAAGCGTCTCCGTGAATCTTTCAACCCGGCGGTAGCGATCACTGCCCTGGGGCCAGTTGTAGACCGCCAGTACCGCAGGAACTCCAAGGGTCTCCACTGGATGGCCCTCAGGAACCAGGCCGGGATATTCTTTGCTCGTCAGCTCGCTCACTGCATAGTAGTCGGCGAAGACCTTGGAGAAAGGAATCGAAAGAAAGTGCAGGCCCGAGTTCGGAGGTATCCGCGCAAAGAACTCGATCGGCTTGCCGATCACACGCACCAAAGCAGAAAGCTCCCCCGACCTGAGCTGTTGCAGTGCCGTCGAATTATCCACCAGGACTTGGTCTACCTGAAGCCCGAGCCGTTGAAAGACGATCGTTCCCGTCAGGCTCGACGCACTTCCCGCCGGCCCGAAGCTGACCTTCTTGCCCCTGAGATCCTCCAGCTTTGTGATGTTCGGGCCCGCCAGGACATGCACCTCGGAAACAGGGAGGCGCACAATGTAATGGACCCGGTATGGAAGGTTGGCGATCTTTCTTTGCGTGCGGAAGTAATCGAAAACGTCCGACTGGGTGATCGCAACATCTACCTGCCGCAGGTAGAGCAGATCGTCCATGTTGGATGCGGCGCCGTAGGTGACGATCGGGATGACACGCAGATTATCTCCGTCGTCGAGGACCTCCGCCATCTCGTTGGCGAAGGTCATGTAGGTTCCCGAAAGCTGCCCGCCCGCGATACCTACGGTCCAGTTATTT
>DATBYX010000515.1:0-5339 GCA_036513475.1 Xanthobacteraceae bacterium
AAGCCGACCGGCGCGTCCTTCGCCACTCCGAGCGTACCGCGGAAATCGAGATCGCCTTCGGCGGACACCATGCCGGATTTAAGCGGAATGTCGAGCGCGGTCGCAACCGCCTTCAGGGTGACGCCGGCACACGCCACCAGCGCCTCAAGCAGCATGTCCCCGGAACACAGTTCCAGGCCGGAGCCGCCGGTCGCGGGGTGAAGGCCGGCAACGGCGAGCGCCCGTCCGGTCTCGACCTTGCACGCGATATGCGCCGCATCGAGCCTGCCCTTTGCCTTCAGGGTAATGTAGGCGGATTGCGGATCGCTCTTGTAGCGAGCCTTGAGCGGCGCCTGCATTGCGCGCAAAGCACTAGAATCCATACCACATCCTTCCTCGCGTCTACGGTGTTTTCAGATTACATTGAATCAGTGGAGCGATGTAAAATGTTGCCAATAGGGAACTCTGCCCAAACGCGATTTCTCCGATGATTCTATGCCGAAACCCAACGTCCCAGACCGCGCCGGTGCGACGGTAGCTGCGCCATGCTGATCCCGAACAAAGAGGCGCCACTCGCTGTCGAAGTGTTCGACGCGGCCGCTGTTGCAGGCGAGCTCGAAAACCTCGTTCCGGAGTACGGCGGCAACGAGCGCGAGCTCAGATTGGCGGTATCGCGCCGGCTCAAGGCCGCACTCCTGCAGGGTCGCGCCGCCGCCGAGCGGTTGCTGATCAAGGAGCGCGCGGGCCGCCGCTGTGCCGAGCGGCTGTGCTGGATGCAGGATGAGATCCTGCGCGTGCTCTACGATTTCGTAGCCAAGCATCTCTATCGCGCACAGAACCCTTCGGAAGCCGAGCGCATGGCGATCATCGGCACCGGCGGTTACGGTCGCGGCGTGCTGGCGCCGGGCTCGGATATCGATCTCCTGTTCCTGCTTCCCTACAAGCAGACAGCCTGGGGCGAATCGGTCGCCGAGGCGATCCTTTATTGTCTCTGGGACATGGGGCTCAAGGTCGGCCATGCGACGCGCTCGATCACCGAATGCATCCGCCAGGCCAAAGCCGACATGACGGTACGCACCGCGGTGCTCGAGGCGCGGTATTTGCTCGGGGACCGCAAGCTCTATGACGACCTGGTCGCGCGCTTCGACAAGGAGATCGTCCAGGGCACGGCGGCGGACTTCGTCGCGGCCAAGCTCACCGAGCGCGAGGAGCGCCACCGGCGGGCCGGACAGTCGCGGTATCTGGTCGAGCCCAATGTCAAGGACGGCAAGGGCGGCCTGCGCGATCTGCACACGCTCTACTGGATCGCCAAATACGTCTACCGTGTGCGCGAGCGCGAGCAACTGATCGACCGCGGCGTTTACGATCCGCGGGAATACCGGCGCTTTCGGCGTTGCGGCGACTTCCTCTGGGCAGTGCGCTGTCACATGCATTTCCTCGCCGGGCGGGCGGAGGAGCGCCTGTCGTTCGACATCCAGCGCGAGATCGCGGTGCGGCTCGGCTACACGGAGCACCCGGGCTTGCGCGACGTCGAGCGGTTCATGAAACATTATTTTTTGGTCGCCAAGGACGTAGGAGATCTCACCGCGATCCTCTGCGCCAAACTGGAAAACAGTCAGGCCAAGCCGATGCCGGTGCTAAGCCGGATGATGGCGCGATTGCGGCCGCGTCCCCGTTCCACGCTCGCCGAAAGCGATGATTTCTTGGTCGACTATAATCGCATCAATGTCGTCGACGAATCCGTCTTCCAGCGCGACCCGCGCAATCTGCTGCGCATTTTCCATCTCGCGCAGAAATACAACCTGGCCTTTCATCCCGACGCCATGCATCTGGCGACGCGCTCGCTCAAGCTGATCGACGCGCCATTGCGTGAGGATCCCGAAGCCAATCGGCTGTTTCTGGAAATCCTGACCTCCAAGAACGATGCCGAGACTGTCCTGCGGCGAATGAACGAGGCGGGCGTGCTCGGGCGGTTCGTCCCCGCCTTCGGCCGGATCGTCGCGATGATGCAGTTCAACATGTACCACCACTACACGGTCGACGAGCATCTCCTGCGCTGTATCGGCGTGCTCTCCGATATCGAAGCGGGCCGTAGCGAGGACGCGAAATTCGCAAGCGAGCTCATGGCGACCATCCAGCCGCGGCATCGGGATCTCCTCTATGTCGCGCTGTTCCTGCACGATATCGCCAAGGGTCGGGTGGAGGATCACTCGGTTGTTGGCTCCGCCATTGCGCGCAGCTTTTGCCCCCGGCTCGGCTTTTCACCGGCAGAAACGGAAACGGTGGCATGGCTCATCGAAGTGCATCTTTTGATGTCGAGCCTCGCACAGTCGCGCGATCTTTCCGATCGCATCACCATCGAGAATTTCAGCGCCGTGATGCAATCGGTCGAGCGCATGAAGCTCCTCGCCATTCTTACCACCGCCGACATCAAGGCGGTCGGTCCGGGCGTGTGGAACGGGTGGAAGGCGCAGCTCATTCGCACCCTCTATTACGAAACCGAGCCGGTGCTCACGGGCGGCTTCTCGGAGGTCAACCGGGCGCAGCGGGTCGCGCAGGCGCAGGCGGAATTCCGCGCCGAGATAAAGGATTGGAGCGCACAAGAGTGCGATGCCTATGTCGGCCTGCATTATCCGGCCTATTGGCTGAAGGTCGATCTGCCGCACCAGATCGCCCATGCGCAATTTCTGCGTTCGGTCGCGCAGACCGGAAAGTCGCTCGCCACTTCTGTTGTATTCCCCGCTGCGCGAGGCGTGACCGAGCTGACGATTCTCGCGCCCGACCATCCCTGGCTCCTCTCCATCATAGCCGGAGCCTGCGCAGTGGCAGGCGCCAACATCGTCGATGCCCAGATCTTCACCACGACCGACGGTCGCGCGCTCGATACCATTGCAGTCTCACGCGAGTTCGAGCGCGACGAGGACGAGGCACGGCGCGCTGCGAGGATCACCGATACGATCGAGAAGGCGCTGCGCGGCGATGTCCGGCTCCCCGAAGTGATGGCGCGGCACACCGGCGGCAAGGGTCGCCTGCGTGCGTTCGCGCTCGAGCCGGAAGTGACGGTCAACAACAACTGGTCTAACCGCCATACCATGGTGGAAGTTTCGGGACTTGACCGGCCCGGCCTGTTGTTCGAGCTCACCTCGAGGATCTCAAAGCTCAACCTCAACATTGCCTCGGCGCATGTCGCGACTTTCGGCGAACGCGTGGTCGACGTGTTCTATGTCACTGACCTATTCGGCGCGAAGATCACGTCGGCCACGCGGCAGGCCGCCATCAGACGCGCGCTGATCAGCCTGTTCCCCTCACGGCATGAAAGTGCGGCAAAACCCGAAAAGAGCCTGTCGCGAAGAGCGGCTGCAGGCTGACGACGCGGTAACGCCCCCTTAAATCGGCCCCATTACGCTCGCCTCCGGGGCTCGGACCGCGGGGGAGGCGGAATGGGGAAACGAAGCGCCGGGCGCAAAGGAAACGGCAATGCGCCGGCGCGCGCTGCCAGTGAGAGCGCGCCGCCATCGCAGACCCGCGCCAGCCATTCGACCGCAGCCTCGCGCAAGCGCAGCCGTCGCGCGCTGGGGCGCCCGATCCTGTCCCGGCTCCTGTATTGGACTATGGTGCTTGGCCTCTGGGCCAGCATGGCCGCCATCGGTGCATTGGTCGTTGCCGCCGCAACGCTGCCGCCAATTCAGTCCCTGGCCGTCCCCAAGCGTCCCCCGACAGTCGAGATCCTCGGAACTGACGGACGCTCGCTTGCGAGCCGCGGGGAGATGAGCGGGACGGATGTACCTATCCGGGAGCTCCCGCCCTATCTGCCGAAGGCCTTCATTGCGATCGAGGACCGCCGTTTCTACAGCCATTTCGGGGTCGATCCAGTCGGGCTTGTTCGCGCCGCCGTTGCCAATGTGCTGCGACGCCACGTTTCGCAGGGCGGCTCGACCATCACCCAACAGCTTGCCAAAAATCTGTTTCTCACCCAGGAGCGCACCCTCTGGCGCAAGCTGCAGGAGGTCGTCCTGGCGCTCTGGCTCGAGCACAAATTCAGCAAGCCGGAGATTCTCGAGCTTTATCTCAACCGCGTCTATTTCGGTTCGGGCGCTTACGGCGTGGAGGCGGCCGCCCAGCGCTATTTTGGCAAGTCGGCCCGGCAGGTGAGGATCGCGGAAGCTGCGATGCTCGCCGGCCTCGTGCGATCCCCTTCGCGACTTGCACCGAGCCGCAACCCGAACGGCGCGGAGCGCCGTGCCCAGGTCGTGCTGATGGCCATGAGCGAGGCCGGCTTCATCAACGAGAGCGCAGCGCATGCCGCGCTGGCGCAACCCGCCCATGCGGTGAAGCCGTATGGGGCGGGCTCGATCAACTACGTCGCGGACTGGATCATGGACGTGCTCGACGATCTGGTCGGACGCGTGGAGCACGACCTCGTGGTCGAGACCTCGATCGATCCCGGTTTGCAGGATGCTGCGGAGAAAGCGCTTGTGGAGGAACTCGCGGCCAAGGGCCAGAAGCTCGAGCTCTCGCAAGGCGCAATCGTGGTCATGACCCCCGACGGCGCGGTTCGTGCCCTGGTAGGTGGAAAGAACTATGCCGAAAGCCAGTACAACCGCGCCGTTGCCGCCAAGCGCCAGCCGGGCTCCGCATTCAAACCTTTCGTGTATCTTACCGCGCTGGAGCGCGGGTTGACGCCGGATACCGTGCGGGAGGACAAGCCGATCGCGGTGAAGGGCTGGAAGCCGGAAAACTACAGCCGCGACTACCATGGACCGGTCACGCTGGCGCAGGCGCTTGCGCTCTCGCTCAACACCGTCTCGGTGCGCCTCACCCTCGAGTTCGGTCCGGTTGCGGTGGCGCGCACCGCGCACCGATTGGGTATTGCGTCCAAGCTCGAGCCCAATGCGTCGCTCGCGCTCGGGACATCAGAAGTCTCGCTCTTGGAGCTCGTCTCCGCCTATGCGCCATTCGCCAACGGAGGGAGCGCCGTCGATACCCATGTGGTGCAGCGCGTGCGCACGCGCGATGGCAAGGTGTTGTTTGCGCACCCCTCGCAAAGTCTCGGCCGCATAATCGATGCCCGCTACGTGGGCATGATGAACGCGATGCTGAGAGAGACGCTCATAAGCGGGACCGCTCAGAAGGCGCAGCTTTCCGGTTGGCCCGCAGCCGGCAAGACCGGAACCAGCCAGGATTTCCGCGACGCCTGGTTCATCGGCTACACCAGCCACCTGGTCACCGGCGTTTGGCTCGGCAATGACGACTCTTCACCGGGCAGAAAGGCGACCGGGGGCGGCCTGCCGGTGGAGATATGGAGCCGCGTCATGAAGGCCGCGCATCAGGGCGTGGCGGTCGCGGCATTGCCGGGCCTT
>DATBYX010000516.1:0-8810 GCA_036513475.1 Xanthobacteraceae bacterium
TTGAGCACGGGCGACCAGCTGCTCGCCAAGACGAACACTCCCATGATGACCATCGTGGAGGACACGTTCAAAGGGACGCACGATCTGCAGTACGGGATGTGCAGCGAATGCTCGTACACAAGCCGTTGGAACCGGAGGCACGTGCCACCCTGGAACAAGCTATACCCGGAAGCCGGAATCACCTGTCGCGAAGATCTGCCGCTCTGGGGCTGCTACGAAAACATCATGACTGCGCTGCAGAACTATCCGATCATTCCGCTCGACATTCCTGCCCCGCTGAACATCGGTCAGCACATGGAGCTCGACGAGAAGGGGCATCTGATATGGGCCGTGTTCTCCAAGCACAAGGAGCTTTTCGATCCGGCCCCGCACATCGATTTGCGCGCGGAAATGGATTGCTTGTGCGCCGCAAGCTGTGACCCCGGCAGCGGCAAGCTGGGGAGCTCCAAGGGCTTCTATCCCAAGCCGATACGGATCGAGGTCTTCGATCAGTGAGGAACATTCTGTTTTGATGCTGCTGTGAAGGCAGGGACGCCACTTTCGCAATCAGTCCTGTTCGCAAGTCAACCCTGCACCTGCACGAGATGGCGGCTGCGGCTGTTGCGGCTCCACGGAATGGCAAGCCGCTCGGCGAGGTCGA
The DNA here is from genome assembly GCA_036513475.1 of Xanthobacteraceae bacterium. Classification (GTDB taxonomy): domain Bacteria; phylum Pseudomonadota; class Alphaproteobacteria; order Rhizobiales; family Xanthobacteraceae; genus VAZQ01. The sequence continues at coordinate 641 of DATBYX010000516.1, forward strand.
TGGCGCCGACGAGCAGCAGGCTTACGAGCACGAGCCAGACCAGGATGGCAAAGACCAGCGCCATATCGAGATTGCCGTTGGCGACGACCAGCAGATAACCGAGCCCGGAATTGGCTCCGACCATTTCCCCGACGATGGCACCGACGATTGCGAGCGCCATCGCCACCTTGAGCCCGGCGAAGATTTGCGGCAGCGCGCTCGGCAGCAGCAGGCGCGTGTACGTGCGCCAAGCCGGCGCCCCCATGGAGCGGGTGAGATGCAGATAATTGGGATCGATGGATCTCAGCCCGACGGCAGTATTGATCACCACGGGAAAGAAGGCGATCAGCATCGCCATGATGACTTTGGGCAGGATACCGAAGCCGAACCATACAACGAGCACCGGCGCGAGCGCGACTTTCGGCACGCCCTGGGAGCCGACGAGAAGGGGATATAGGCTGCTCTCGAGCGGGCGCGATGCAACCATGACAATGGCCAACGGAATTCCGATGGCGACCGCGCCGGCGAAACCCAGCGCGATCGCAACCACCGTTGCCGGCGTATTCGCGAGAAGGAGATCGAGCGAGACGAAGCCGCGCTCGAGCACGTGCAGCGGCTGCGGCAGGACGAAGCCTTTCACCTGCGTCACGATCACGACAAGCTGCCAAGCCAGTAGGAAGGCGATGAACGCGAGGGTCGGATAGAGCCAGTCGGTAATCGCGGCGCGGGGGGCTCGCCCGAACAGGCCCGCGAAGCCGCGTCGCCCGTGCAAATGCAGCCAGCCCGGACGTTTGGCGGTCGCGCGATCTTGTTCCCCGGACATGCGTGCTCCCGGCGGTGCTATTCGTCCCGCAACACGCCAATGCTGCGAAAAATCGAGTAGATGCGCCTTTCCTGCTCGGCAAACTGCGGTGTGGTTTTGAGGCTGAGACGTCGCGGAGCGGCAAAGGTGACCGGCAGGTCGGCGACGATCCGGCCGGGCCGGGGGGTCATCACCACAACCCGGTCGCTCAAAAAGACCGCCTCGGCGATACTGTGGGTGATGAAGAGCGCCGTTTTTCTGGTCTCTGCACAGAGCCGCAGCAGATCGACCGTCATCTGCTCGCGGGTGAGCGTGTCGAGCGCGCCGAAGGGCTCGTCCATCAGGAGGAGCGGCGGATCATGGATGAGGGCGCGGCAGATCGCGACGCGCTGCCGCATGCCGCCAGAGAGCTCCCAGGGGCTTTTGCGCTCGAAGCCACCGAGCCCCACGCGGTCGAGCAACTCGCGTGCGCGGCTTTCATAAGCCCTGGGATCCAGACCGCGCATCTCGACTTGAAACAGCACGTTCCCGAGGACAGTGCGCCAGTCGAGCAACAACGGCTCCTGAAAGACGATGCCGACCTGGGTGAAGGGGCCGCAGACCCGGGTCGTTCCCACGGCAATCGAGCCTGTCGAAGCCTCGATCAGTCCTGCAACGCACATCATCAAGGTGCTTTTGCCGCAGCCGGACGGACCCACAAGTGAGACGAACTCGCCCTCCTCGATTGTCAGATTGATGTTCTCGAGCGCCGGGACGAGGCCATCGGCCGTCGTGAAAGTCTTTCCCAGTTTTTCGATGCGGATCGTGCCCTCCGGGACGGGGGCCGCACCTTGCTCGCGTTGCCGCAGCGCTGCTTGGGCCACCGCTGCTGCGTGTCCTATTTCGGCTCGGGAATGAAATCGTTGGTGTAGTAGTCGGTCACCGGCGCGGGGCTCGCCAGTCCCATGAACGACTTGAGCATGTCGATCGTGCCGACCCAGTCCTCCTGTGCCATCCAGCCGATCGGGTGCCCCATGCTGGCGGGGGAATGGAGCGAATGCGCAAGGGATTCGAGCTTGAACTGCAGCAGCCTGGCACTGGCGAGCGGGAAGGACTGTTTGCCGATCTCTGCTGCCTCAGCTGGGTTCTTCATCGCTTCCGCCCAGCCCTTGACGCTTGCACGCACGAAGCGACGCACGAGGTCGGGATTTTCCTTGATGGTGTCTTCATGCGCCATGAGCCCGACGCCAAGCGCTTTGACGCCGAACTCCGCGACTGGCATGCAGTTCACGGTCTCACCGGGCGACTGCTCCCGCACCTGGACGCATTCGGCGCTCATGAGCCCGGTGATCGCATCTACGCGGTGCTGCAGGAGACTCGCCACCTTGGCGGTGCTGTCGACGCTGATGAACTTGACCCTGCCCTCCGGGATGCCCGCCGCCTTGAGCATGGCGCGGAACAGCATGTTCGAAGAGGAGCCTTCGGAGCTGCCCACATTCCTGCCGACGAGATCCTCGGGCTTCTTGATCCCGCTCGCGGCATAGGAGATGACGGTACCCTCCGAGCGCTGGACGAAGCTCGCAAGCACCTTGAGCGGGGCGCCCTGGCCCCGGGCGAGCGCGGTGCGCGAGGAGTCGGCTTCGCCAAACGTGTCCGTCTTGGCCCCGACGAGCTGCGCGACGTTGCCGGACCCGCGCCCTTCGTTGATCTTCGCCTCGATGCCTTCGTCGGCGTAATAGTTCTTGGCCAGTGCCCAGACGAAGGGGAGGTGAAAGCCTTCCAGGGTCCAGTCGAGCCGCAATGTGACTTGATCCTTGGCCAAGCTTGGCTCTGAAACGAGCAAGCCGGCGAGAATGAAGGAAAAGAGGAAAAGGGCACGAGACGGGGCGCTTCGAAAGGATGGGAAGCGGTGGGCTCCACCTGCGAATGGCGTCATTTCCGAGTGCCTGTTCGGGTTCGGATGGCTTCTGTGAGCCGCGAGGTCAGCAAGTGAATGTTGGCGCTTTTCCGATCTTCCGGCAAGACGCGGGCCAGCGTCATATCCGCTGCGCTCGCACACGCTTGTCGTTTCCGGCGAACGGTCTCATAACGGCGGCTGGGGCAAATCGCGCCTGGAACCTTTTGAAGTGCGTGGGCAGGATCGCGCGCGCGACCTGCGCGGAGCTGGATGTGAAGAGGATTGTGCGCAGTGTGAGCGCACCCGGCTGAGCCTGTTCGGATCGTAGAATGTACGTTGGAAAGCCGCTGCCTCGCCCCGAGGATTTCCGGTTCCTGACCGGGCGGGGGAAATACGTCGACGACATAAAGCTGCCGCGCTGCGCGAGCGCAGGGTTTCTGCGCAGTCCCCACGCCCACGCGCGCATCCTGCGCCTCGATGCGAGCCGGGCGCTGAAAAGACCCGGCGTCATCCGCATCGTCACCGCGCAGGATTGGGCCAAGGCCGGTCACGGCAAGCTTGTTTGCGTCCATCCGATGCCCTCATCCGATGGCCAGCCGATGCGCGAGGTGCTGCGGCCTGCGTTCGCCGCAGAGGAAGTTCACCACGTGGGCGATGTCCTCGCCGCAGTTGTCGCCGAAACTCGTCACCAGGTCCTCGATGCACTCGACGCCATCGAGGTCGAATACGAGCCGCTCCCCACGCTCAGCGTCACGGCGCGCGCCCTTGATGACGGCGCGCCTGTGGTGCATGAGCAGCTGGGAAGCAATCTGATCAGTGAAATTCTGCGCGGCGATCCGAGCCTCGCCAAGCAGGCGTTTGCCCGGGCAGCCCACGTGACTGCGCTGACGCTCGACAGCAACCGCCTGGCCGGGAATCCGCTCGAGCCGCGTTGCTACCTCGCGAGCTATGAACCGGAAACGGACCATTGCACGCTATGGGCGACGACGCAGGTTCCCCACATGCTGCGGCGCTGGATCTGCAAGTACGCTCTCAACATTCCCGAGCACAAGCTGCGCGTGATCGCGCCCGACGTCGGCGGCGGCTTCGGCAACAAGGTGAATTTCCACGTCGAGGTCTCGTCCATCGTGTGGATGTCACGCGAGCTTGGACGCCCGGTAAAATGGACCGCAACCCGCAGCGAAACCTTGCAGTCCGATACGCAGGCCCGTGATCACGCGACAGAGGCTCGGATGGCGTTTGCGGTTGACGGGAAGATATTGGCTCTGCAGGTTGACACGATTGCGTGTCTCGGCGGCTATCTCAGCAACTTCGCTCCAAGCATCCCGGGAAACTCCTATCCACAGACCATCACCGGCCTGTACACGACGCCCGCCCTCGATCTGCGCGTCCGCACCGTCTACACCAATACGGTGCCGATCGACGCCTATCGCGGCTCCGGTCGCCCCGAGGCAACGTGGGTGAACGAACGGCTGCTCGAAAACGCTGCCCGCGAGATGGGGATCGATGTTGTCGAGATCCGGCGTCGTAATCTGCTTCAGAGCTCAGACTTCCCCTACAAGACCCCGGTCGGCCGCGTCTACGATTGCGGCAACCCTCCGGCCTTGTTGAATCGCCTGGTCGAGATGGCGAAGTACAAGGAGCTACGCCAGGAGCAGGCCCAACTGCGCAAGGAGGGCAAGCTGATGGGCATCGGCATCGCTGCTTTCCTGGACAAGTCCGGAACCGGTCCAAGCCGGCAGCTTTCGACGCGAGGCGGCCTGCATGGCGGGTTTGAATCGGCGACCATCCGTGTCCATTCCGACGGCAAGGTCACGGTGTTGAGCGGCAGCCATTCGCATGGCCAGGGGCACAGCATCACCTTTTCGCAGATTGCAGCTGACCGTCTCGGCCTGCCCATAGAGGACATCGCGGTCGTTCAGGGCGACACGGACCGGGTGCCGTACGGCAACGGCACCTGGGGCTCGCGATCCGCATCCGTCGGCGGTACTGCCATCTATCGTGCCAGCGAAACGGTCCTCGCCAAGGCGCGGCGCCTGGCAGCGCATCTCCTGGAGTGCAACCCCGACGATCTCGATTATGAGAACACCTTGTTTTTCGTGAAGGGGACCAACCGCAAGCTATCTTTCGCCGAGGTCGCAGATGCCGCCTATCACGGTGCCAGTTATCCGTCAGACCCGGGCTTTGAGCCCGGCCTCGAATGTACGATCTTCTATGACCCGCCGGATCTCAACGATCCGCAGGCCATGCATCTTGCCGTCGTGCTTGTGGACGAGCGCATCGGCCGGGTCAGAATTCGCGAATATTATACAGTTGACGACTGCGGCACGATGATCAATCCGATGATCATTGAAGGTCAGGTGCAGGGGGGCTTGGGCCAGGGCATCGGGCAGGCGATGATGGAACACGTCATCTACGATCCTGATACCGGCCAGCTTCTCACCGGGACATTCATGGACTACGCCATGCCTCGCGCGAGCGACATGCCGCCCCTGCAATCCGATTACCTCTGCGTGCCCGCCCCGAGCAATCCACTCGGCGTCAAGGGAGGGAGCGAAACCGGGACGATCGGACCCCCGGCAGCCATCGGCAACGCCGTTGTTGATGCGCTCTGGCACCTTGGGGTGCGCAGCATCGAGCTGCCGATCACGCCTTACTCGGTGTGGCGGGCGATTGCGTCAGCCTCGGCGGGAGAGGCGTAAGTGGCGACGGTGAGGATCTCGCTTACCGTCAATGGCAAGCCTGTCGTCAGCGACGTCGAGCCACGCTGGCCGCTGGTCGAGTTCCTGCGCGAGCATCTGGGGCTTACCGGCACGCATGTCGGCTGCGATACCAGTCAATGCGGGGCGTGCACGGTGCACGTCGATGGCGTGGCATTGCGCTCGTGCACCCTGTTTGCCGTTCAGGCGGATGGGTGCGACGTGAAAACCATCGAATCGGTTTCTGCCGGCAACGAGCTGCATCCGATGCAGGCCGCATTCCATCAGCATCATGCGCTTCAGTGCGGATTTTGCACGCCCGGGATGATCATGAGTGCGCTCGACCTTGTGCGGCGCGAAGGTTACGAGCTGAGCGAAGAGACGATCCGGCAAAATCTCGAAGGAAACATTTGCCGTTGCACCGGCTACTACAACATCATCAAGGCGATCGGAGCCGGGGCGAAAGCGATGCGTAACGCCTCAGCGGGATGACCGGACCATGTACGCGTTCGAGTACCGCCGCCCTGCGACGCTCGAAGACGCCTGCAAGGCGCTGGACAGCCTTGCCGAGAGCAAGCCTCTCGCGGGAGGAATGAGCATCGTGCCGGTGATGCGCCAGCGCCTTGCCAGTCCGGCGGCCCTGATCGACCTGGGCAGGATTGACGCGCTTAAAGCGATCGAGGTCCTCAACGGAGGGCTGCGGATCGGGGCCATGGCCACGCATTTCGCGGTGTCGCGTTCCGAGCTTGTGCGGAGCAAGATCCCGGCTCTGGCCCAGCTCGCCGGCGGCATCGGGGATCCGCTGGTGCGAAATCGCGGGACCATCGGGGGCTCATTGGCGCACAATGATCCGGCGGCCTGCTATCCCGCATCAGTTCTGGCGCTCGATGCTACGATCCATACCGATCGTCGCGACATCGTCGCCGACGATTTCATCGTCGGAACGTTTTCGACCGCGCTCGCGCCGCCCGAGATCATCGTCGCGGTCAGCTTCCCGCCGCCCGATGCGGCCGCCTATATCAAGTTCATCAATGCGTCATCTCGCTTCAGCATCGTCGGCGTGTTCGTTGCCAGGAGCGGCGGTACCGTGCGGGTGGGAGTGACCGGTGCCGGCCATCACGCGTTTCGATGCCGCCCGCTCGAGGCGACGCTCATGACGGCGTTCGATCCGCAAGCGGCTCGGGCGGTAAGATTGCCGTCCGATGAGCTGATCAGCGACATCAACGGCAGCGCTGCATTCCGGGCGCACGTCATCCCGGAACTGGCGGCGCGCGCCGTTGAACATTGCATGGCAGGAACCTCAGGGGCGATCGTGTAGCGGCGGCAGGCACCGCTTGCATCACATCGTCGTATTGCGGTGGGTTACACCGTACAGGTCGGCTGCTAACAGCCGACTTGTACGGGTAACCCACCCTACTAAAGTGTACTGGAAATAAACACGCACCGCCGACCAGGCGGTCAGGGAGGAGTACGGAAGATGCGCGATTTCCGGCTTGGGGTTCGAGCTCGCACGCTCTGCGCATTCCTTGCGGTTTGCGTGCTGATCATGCCCATCATGGCAAAAGCGGCCGACCCGATCAGGGTGGGCATGAGCATGGCATTGACCGGTGGTGTTGCGCCGATCGGCAAGCAGGTGCTCACCGCCCTGAAAATCTGGCGAGATGATGTCAATGCCAAAGGCGGCCTGCTCGGACGCCAGATCGAGCTGGTCTACTACGATGACCAGAGCAACCCGACGAACGTTCCACAGCTCTATACGAAGCTTATCGAAGTCGACAAGGTCGACCTTCTGATCGGTCCATATGCGACCAACATGGTCGCGCCGGCCATTCCGGTCTTGATGCAGTACAAGAAGACCACCATCGGCATTCTCGCCAATGCCGCCAACAGTAAATTCCACTACGACCAGTACTTCTCGATGCTGCCGACCGGACCGGAGCCGCAGAAGGCGTTTGCATTTGGCTTCTTCGAGCTTGCGGCTGCGGCCAAGCCGCGACCCAAGACTGTCGCGATCGTCGCCGCTGATGCCGAATTCGCCCAGAATGCCGCGGACGGCGCGCGGCAGAGCATCAAGGATCTCGGCGGTTTCCAAACCATGTCGGATGTGCGCTACCCGCCGTCGACCACCGACTACACGCCGATCATTCGCGCGGTCAATGCGCTCAATCCTGACATCGTCTATGTGGCGGCCTATCCGCCGGACTCCGTGGGCATCGTGCGCGCCGCAAATGAAATCGGGCTCGTGCCCAAGATGTTCGGTGGCACCTTTATCGGGCTCCTGGTCACCCCCATCAAGGTGCAGCTGGGGCCTCTGATGAATGGCATAGTCAACAACGAGATCTTTCTGCCAGCGCCCGCATTCACGTTTCCCGGCACGCTCGAGCTCCTGTCGAAGTATCAGAGCATGGCGCGGCAGGAAGGCATCGACCCGATCGGCTGGTCCTTTCCGCCGCTGGGCTATGCCGCGGGGCAAGTGCTGGCGCAGGCGGTCGAAGGCACACAGAGCCTGGACCAAATCGCAATAGCCAACTACATGCGCAGCCACACCTTCAATACCGTCGTCGGCGAGATTGCCTTCGGCAAGGATGGGGAGTGGACGAAGTCGCGGGTCGTCTTCACCCAGTTCCAGCATGTCAGCAGCAACAATGTGGATCAATTCAAGGACACCAGCCACGAGGTCATCGTGTGGCCAAGCGAGTATGCCTCCGGCAAGATGATCTATCCCTACGCCGAAGCGAAGAAGCCGTGAGGCTGCTGTTGTGATCTGCTGGAAGGATTCGGTTTCGGAACGAAATAAAACAACACTGCGTCAGG
>DATBYX010000517.1:0-4792 GCA_036513475.1 Xanthobacteraceae bacterium
CAAAGTAGTCAATGACGACCGGGCTGATTGGCGCGAGGCCTGGGCGCTGTTCCCCGGCTCGGTGGCCTATATTTGGCACGCCGGGACCAAGGCCGGCATCGTGCAGGACAGCTTAGCCGCCTGCGGCTTCGAGACCCGCTCGCAAATCATTTGGGCCAAAAACAACTTCGCGATCGGCCGCGGCCATTACCACTGCAAGCACGAGCCGTGCTGGTACGTGGTGCGCAAGGGTAGCACCGCGTCTTGGGTCGGCGACCATTCTCAGACGTCGCCGTTTTCGTCGCCGATGACGGCGCGCAACTCACGACTTTTGAAAAATGAACCGCCAAAGCCTATCGACACTGCCATGTGTTGAGCAGACCGCGGAGGGAGACCTGAGTGTGCCAGGCGGGAGCCTTCCTATCCTTGCCCGCGGCGCCTCCGGCATCCGGACGACGGCGATGATTAACCCAGCCGGTAAGCCCACAGATGAGAAGCACGTGGTGCGCCTCGCCCCACGCCGCTCATTCAGTCGGGGCTCACCGACACGTTGAACCCGATGCTGCGGCGGTGAGTTCGGCCCCACGGACAACGAGATATGGACGATCTTAGTCCACCGAGACCGGCTTCACGCTCTCGAAGAGCCAGCGCGCGATGCCGGCAGTGCGAGCGTCGGCATGGCGCTGCCCGACGATCTGGATGCCGACTGGCATGCCTTCGATCGCCAGCATCGGCACGGTTACGGCGGGAGCTCCAAGGATCGAAGTCGGGCTATTGAACACCGAATCCCCAGTGCTACCGAGGCCGTGCGGAGCCGGCCCGGGCGAGCCGAGGCTGATCAGCGCGTCGGCCAATGGGGCAATCGCGGCGAGCCGGTTCTTCGCCTCCTCGCGCTGCAACAGGCGTAAGCGGTAATCGTCAAGCGACAGCTTACGGCCCGCCTGGAGCCTTTGGTAAAGTGTGTCACTGTATTTGCCGGGATATTGCTCGACTAGATTTTCGAAGCTCCACCGGTTCTCCCAATCGCAGATGTCCGTGGTGATCGCCTTGGCCTCTGCGATGCCGTGCTCGAAGGCTTCGATCAGTGGATCGTCAGTAGCAGAGAGCACCTCGACACCTGCGTCGCGCAGGGCCGCGAGAATGCGGTCGAAGCCCTCCCGCGTCTTGGCGTCGAGCTCGGCCCATCCCGCGGTTTCCATAACGATTAGCCGGGCCGGCTGCAGCGCTGGGCATAAGTCCGGTGCGCCAAACAGACCCGGATGGCCGGGATCACCGCCGGCGCGCCGCGCGATTTCCATCGCCACGCGCCACATGTCGGTGAGCGAGCCGGCATGGACGCCAACATGGCTCTGGCTATAACCCTGCCGCTCCCCGCGATGTAAGGCGCCCATGGTGGGCTTCAGGCCGCAATTGCCGCAATAGCTCGCCGGCCGTATCAGCGATCCCCCGACCTGCGTGCCGATCGCCGCCGGCACCATACAGGCGCCGATCACGGCGGCCGAGCCGCTCGATGAGCCGCCCGGCGTGCGCCCGGGGTCGAACGGATTGGTGGTCGGGCCCGGAAACGCGCCGCCCATCTCGGTCGTCACGGTCTTGCCGAGGATTACCGCTCCCGCATCACGCAAAGCCCGCACGATCGCCGAGTCCCGCCGCGGATAATTCCCGGCAAAAGCCGCGCAGCCATGCCCGGTCGGCATGTCCTTCGTCTCGATCAGGTCCTTGATGCCTATCGGCATACCGTCGATGGACGAGATCGGGCGCCCCCGGCGATAGCGCTCGGTAGAGGCGTCGGCCGCCTCGCGTGCTCCCGAAGGGTTGAGGACGACCCACGCTTTCACGACCGGTTCGCGATCGGCGATTACCGCAAGACAGCGCTCGAGATAGGCCCGCGGCGTGTCGCTGCCGTCACGAAACCGCGGCGTCATGTCGAAAAAGGTCAGTGGCTCAAACAATTGTGGTGAGTAGGTCATCTAGTTTCCTAAGTTTGGGCCGTTGCTGCGGCGATACAGCGTCGAAGTCCGGCATAACCAGTCGTTTGCCGCAACTAAGCAGGTTACAGTGAGACGCCTCCATCGATTGCGACCTCGGCGCCCGTGATGTAACCGCTTTCCTCGGACAGCAGAAATAACACAAGGGATGCGACCTCGTCCGCTGTTCCCATGCGTTTCATTGGGACTAACTGAAGCCGTTGCCGGTTCTGTTCGGGAGTGCGGACTTCCAGCATCTCCGTGTCAATCGGCCCGGGGTGCACCGAGTTCACCCGGATCTTGCGCGGTGCCAGATCGATCGCTGCCGCCTTGGTCATCCCCCTTAACGCCCATTTGGTGGCGCTGTATGCGATTGCGCCTGGGGATCCGCGGAGACCAGCAACGGAGGATATATTGACGATTGAGCCGCCGCCCGACTGCTCCATCAATGGCACCACGGTCTTCATGCCAAGGAAGCAGCCGAGCTGATTAACGCGCGTGTGACGCTCGAATAGCTCCGTCTCGGTCTCCATCAATGTACGTGGCTGGTAGATGCCGGCGTTATTCACCAAGCCGTGCAGCCCACCCAACTTCTCAGCCGCATTTACCGCCGTTTTCCAATCCCCCTCTTGAGTCACATCTTGACGGACGAACGTTGCGGCATCACCAAGCTCGGATGCAACCTGGTGGCCCTCTGGCTCGAGCACATCGCCAATGACGACCCGCGCTCCTTCTGCGACGAACAACCGAGCCTCAGCTGCGCCCTGTCCGCGCGCTCCTCCACTGATGAGTATGACTTTGCCTCTTAAGCGATCCATCTTGTCCTCCATTTGCTTGCAGAATGTTGGTATTCCAGAGATTGGGTATCATGCGATGGCTGCGGCGGCTAGGCGAGCGCCATCTTGTTCGGCAGCCCGGCGCGCCTCCCGTCGGTCGTCAAACGGTGCGGCGCCATTGAGTGCTGGCGGGATCCAGGGCTCGGAAGCGGGCAGATAGTGATCGCTGCGAGCCCCGTGCCAAATGGCTCAAGGATTAAGGATGACCAGCGTCACTCAATGCTGCATGGATCCAGCGTAGTGCCCAGGCGTCACGACGGCCACAAGACCAATAGAGCGGATGCGGGAACCGGTGTTAGGCAAGAGGTGGGAATGTCGTGACGACCCGCCCGTTAAGGCGGTTCAGACGTAGCCGGTACCAGGAATGAACTGTGCTCCTTCCGCGAGAAGTCCAGCGCCCGGCACGAAGTTCACCTCCAACCGTATCCCGTCAGGGTCTTCAAATAGGACATAGTAGTATCCCGGAGCCCACGGTCCTTCCATCGGACCACGCACGATGGGCGCGTTCATTTTTTTTAGCAGAGCGGCACACCGGTCCACGTCCTCGCGCGAACGCGCACGCAGGCAAAGGTGATGCAGGCCGACCCGCTGTTGCACGAAGCGCTCGCCGACCAGAGCCGGATCGCAAGGTTCGATCCCGATAGCGGTTCGAGCGCCGACGCAATAGAAGAACCCGTCGCCATCGAACACCGGCTTCATGCCGAATTCGGGGAGCAATTTGCGATAGAACTCGCGGGCGACCTCAAACCGACTCACCGTCAGGATGACGTGAGCCATTCCATTGATACCGATTGTCATTGATCGCGCCTCTCGCTTCGCCGTGCCACAAATGCCGCCCAGATGGCATTTGGTCGCCAGACCGCTTCCATCTCGGCACGTGCCTGTGTCTCGTCCATGCCCAGCACGTCGCGGCGATAGCGGTAGAAGAAGGCAGAGACCCGAGCGTTCGCGATGCAATGCACGTGAACAGGGACATCCTTTAGCTGTTCCATGACGGCGCAGAACTGATTGAAGTCCTGGTCGGTCGGGTTCTGAAAATTGACCGGGATGTGGATATAAGTCATTCCGAGGCTGGCAACGCTCGCCGCCTCGTCCGGTAGCGCCTTTTCGTGGGTGTGGAGCCCGAGATTGACGATGTGCCGCACGCCGAGAGCGCGGATGTCGGCGAGTTGCTGCTCGGTGGGCTGGCCGGATGTCGTTGTCCGATCATCGAGACGACGCCAGTTGTAGATCGTTTCAGGATCGACCATGGGCACCTCTACGGCTGAAAACGGTGGGTCGTCGCAGCGCCAACAGCGCCGACAACGAGGAATAGCTTACCTGATCGCGCCCATCCAGTCGGGCCGAGACATGCTGGTCTTCTGGCCCTCCGCGCTTGAGTAGGATCGCCGACGCGCTGCGGACAAGCGCAATCGAAAAAACAGCAGCGCGATAGCGCGGGGAGGTAGCCTTGGGCCAACTCCCTTGGCAATTTCTAACTCAGACCTAAGGACGGCGGGCAGCTTTTGGGGCAACATCTCCGACGTAGCGCTCCTCGGGCGATGGTCTGGAATGCGTCGAGCCTCCTCGCTCCGGGATGAGAGCGGGAAAGTCCGAAATCGGCGCATCCTCGTCATTCGAGCCGGCCCGGAGACCGACCGTTCACCACGACAGCCGCAGTGCCCCGACCGACCTCAGCTAAGGGATCTGGAGATGGCCATCGGACGTTTCCGCTTCGTTGTCATCGCCATAGCGGTGGTGATCATTGCCGGTTTTGTAGTTCTCGGTGCTCAGATCTGGCTACTGAACGCCCGCATCGACCAACTCGCCACGAAAGTAAACAGCATCGACGCGACCTTCGGAGTGAAGTTCGAAGAGACCAGCGCGAAGCTCGACGGCGCGAGCACGAAGCTCGATGCGATCGCCCAGCGGCTGCCGGCCGAGTTCAAAACGATCGGAGCCGAAATCGCGGCGCAGGCCAGCGCGATCACCAAAAGCATCGCTTCCCTGCGCGGCCTAGCGCCGTCACCT
>DATBYX010000518.1:0-9789 GCA_036513475.1 Xanthobacteraceae bacterium
GGCACGCCGTTGGGTGCATTAGCATCTAGGCCCGCCATCGATGCAGCCTCGGTCCAGCTCGTCCGTCATTGAACCGTCTTGATGAAAAGCCGATGCTGTCCGACACCGAGCGCAACAAAGCCGTCGAGATTCTGCTCAATGCCGAAAAGGAGCGCCAACAGGCGGTCCAGTTGTCGGTCACCTTTCCGCACATCAGCATCGAGGATTCCTACGCCATCTCGACCGCGGTGGCGCAGCGCAAGATCGCGGCGGGCGCCAGGCTCATCGGCCACAAGGTCGGCCTCACCTCGAAGGCGATGCAACGCTCCTCGCAGATCGATGAGCCCGACTACGGGCATCTGTTCGACGGCATGATGATCGCGGACGGCGCGAAGGTCCCACACGAGAGATTTTGCCGGCCCCGGGTCGAGATCGAGCTCGCCTTCATCATGGGCAAGCCGCTCAAGGGTCCAGGTATCGCTCTACCTGACGTGCTGCGCGCGACCGAATATGTCGTGCCGGCGATCGAGATCGTGGATGCGCGGTTGCAGGATCCACGCAAGATCGTGGACACGGTCGCGGACAACGGGGCGGCGGCGGGCATCGTGATCGGCGGCCGGCCGGTCGGTCCTCTCGACCTCGACCTGCGCTGGGTCGGCGGCATCATGTACAAGAACTCCGAGATCGAGGAGACCGGCGTCGCCGCCGGGGTGCTCGGCCATCCGGCGCTCGGGGTTGCGTGGCTTGCAAACAAGCTGGGGAGCCACGGTGTCGCGCTCGAGCCCGGCCATCTGGTGCTGGCGGGCTCGTTTACCCGCGTGGTCTTTGCCGAGAAGGGCGATACGCTGCACGCCGATTTCGGCGCGCTCGGAGGTATTGCCGTTCAGTTCGTGTGAGCCGCCATCCAAGGAACAAGCAGAAGTTGGCATCGAAATGGTGACTCGCGATAAAATCGATGCCGCGGTGCGCATTTTGGCCGAGGCCGCGAGTCCGGCGCGCATCGTGCTTTCGATGCGCAGGACCACTTACAAGCTGCTCGTTCTGCTCACTTTTCTTCTTACCAGCGCCTTTGTATGGGCGGCGGACTATCCTGTTCGGCCGGTAACGGTGCTGGTCGCCTTTCCGCCCGGCGGCGCCAGTGACGTGCTCGCCCGGATCGTCACGCGCAAGCTGGAGGAGGTTCTGGGACAGCCCTTCATCATCGAGAACCGGCCGGGCGCAGGCGGCAATGTTGCCGCTGAGGCGGTGGCCCGCGCAGCACCCGACGGATACACGCTGCTCAACGGCAACAATGCCATTCTTGCCACCAATGCGGCACTCTACAAAAAGATCAATTTCGACGCGGTGGCCGACTTTGCACCCGTCGGCTTGATCGGGTCGCAGGCCAACATCCTGGTCGTAAACCCGGCGCTGCCCGTGCGCTCCATGGCGGAGCTCATTTCCCTTGCCCGGGCCAACCCGGGCAAGCTCAACTTTGCCTCATCGGGGCATGGGTTGGCGGCGCATCTCGCAGGCGAGCTGTTCAAGGCGGAAGCGAAGATCGACATCGTCCACATTCCGTACAAGGGTGCGGCCCCCGCGTTGCAGGATGTGATCGCCGGGCATGTGCAGATGATGTTTGCCACCGCTTCGTCCGTGGTCTCGCACATCAAGGAGGGCCAGTTGCGGCCGCTTGCGGTTACGACGCTCAAGCGAACCTCTGTTCTGCCGGACATTCCGACCATTGACGAGCTCGGGATCAAGAATTTCGATGCGACCACATGGCACGGTGTGGTGGCGCCGGCGCATACTCCGAGAGAAGTGATCGAGACGCTTCATCATGGGCTGGCCCTGACCCTCGACGATGCTGCAGTGAAGCAGGCGTTTAGGGATCTCGGCGTCGATATCATCGGTGGCAGCCCGGATGATTTCGCGGCCTATATCAAAGCGGAAATTCCCAAGTGGAGCGCGATCGTTAAGGCGTCGGGCGCGCACCTCGATTGATCGCGCCACCGCAAGAGCGAGGCTTTGCATGAATATCGAAGGGACACGGACCGCGTTGGCTCGCAAGGTTCGGCAGCTCGGACACGTCGATCTCCCCGGAGCGGGGCAGGTCACCATCAGCAATGGGCATGCGTTCGTCGGTCATCTGCCCAATCAGGATCAGCTCGGCACCTCCGTTCTCGACATTTCCGATCCGCACAAGCCGCGCGTGATCGCTACGGTCCGGATCGACGATCCGGAATCGCACAGCCACAAGGTTCGCGTTTCCGGCAGTGTGATGGTGGTCAATCACGAGCGCAATATGAGCAAGCTGGGCCGGCGCGCCGAGCAGCTGCCCGCTGCAAAGCGAGCTTTGCGCGAGCAGCTCGGCCGCGAGCCTGCTGCAAAGGAGATTGCTGCAAAGCTGAGCGTCTCAGAAAACGACCTGCGTCAGCTCGAAGAGTTCGAGCGCGGCGGTTACCACAACGGCGGTTTCAAGGTGTACGACGTGTCGGTGCCAACAGAACCTCAGCTGATCTGCTATCACAAGACCGGCGGGATCGGGGTCCACCGCTTCGATATGGACGATCGTTACGCGTACATCTCGACCGAGATGGAAGGCTACATCGGGAATATTCTCGTCACCTATGACCTGCAGGAGCCGTCCAGGCCGCGAGAAGTTTCGCGCTGGTGGATGCCGGGGCAGCACGTCGCAGCGGGCGAGACACCGGCCTGGTCGGGGCGCCGGCACCGGTTGCATCATGCCTTGCGCTTCGGCGACGAGATGTGGGCGAGCTGCTGGCACGCAGGATTCCGCGTGATCGATGTGTCGGATCTTACCCGGCCGCAGACGATCGGCAGCTACAATTACCATCCGCTTTTTCCCGAGCCGACGCACACCGTCATGCCTGTGCCGGACAGGATCGGTGGACGGCGTATCGCGCTCGCGATCGATGAGGAAGATCAGGCCCAGAGCGCCGCCGAAGAGGAGGCGCGCCGCGGCCGCGCGCATGCCTGCATTCTCGTGCTTGACGCGACCGACCTTTCGGCCATCCGGCCGCTCGCGCAATTTCAGCTGAGCGAGCTCGATTCCCCGTTCAGCCGCACGAGCGGCGCACGTTTCGGCGCGCACCAGTTCTGCGAGCGCATGTCCGGGACTCTCGTCCACGCGGTCTGGTTCGGCGGCGGGCTGCGCATCATCGACGTTGCCGATCCGCAGGCCCCGCGCGAAGTCGGCTATTTCATCCCGCAGCCTGTGGCCGACCGGCCGGCGCCGCAAAGCAATGACGTCGCGCTTGATGAGCGCGGGTTGATATACGTCGTGGACCGGCATGTCGGGTTCGACGTCCTGGAATTCACGGGATAGCTGCAGCTTTCACGCCCGCTCGGCCACAGCCGTCTCGGGCAGCTCGGTTGGGAACAAGCCGGTCCACGTCCGGCGCAAACGCGCGAGCGCGTCTTGTGGCGCGGGCACCGTGAGGCGTCCGCCGGCACGATCGAGGAGATCGACTCCCGTCATTGCGCCGACTGATAAAAGGTCCTTACATCCGTGCTGAAAGCCTGGCGCGATTGCGGATCGATGTAGAACATGTGTCCGCCGCGATAGAGAGCAAGCTGCGCGCGCGACGGGTCGTCGATCGGCGGCAGATGATCGAGCACGTACCTGCTCCCGGCATACGGCGTAACCATATCGCTGTAGCCGTGGGCAATGAGCAAGCGGAACGTGGGTATGAGCGCGAGCAATTCCCGCAGATCGTCGCTCACACCTGCTGAACCCCGCCCCTGATCCCAGTCCCATTTGCCCGAGACATCGGACGCGAGCAGTATGTAAGTCATCTCGGTCTTGAACCCGAGCTCGTCGCGCGCATAGTTCGAATATGCCCCGCCGTAGGCGCGCGTGAGCCCATCCAACAGCGGATCAGGCCCGCGCGCGGCGTCCTGCTCAGGATACGGATCGGCTACGGCAAAGGTTGCATCGTAGCGGCTGACGATTTTCCCCTCCCGCGAACGCAGATGCTTCACGTAAGCATCGCGGATGAAGCCATGCGACTTCGCAACCGTATCCTCGGGCAACCCGGTCATTTGCGCGACCCGCGCATAGAAATTACTTGCCGCGTCGCCTTTCGGAGCAGGCCCCGCGAGCGTGGTCAGATACGTGCCGAGCGCGAAGCGTTCAGCTTCCGCCAAGGCAGGCTTGCTGAACGCGCCTTTGCTTTCGAGCTCAGCCGCGGCAAGCGAGGGCAACTGGAGGGCGGCAGCCAAGGCCGAGCGGCTGCTGCCGAAGGTCAAGCTACCCTCGATGAGGGGTGACAGCATTATAACGCCCGAGATCGCGACCCCCTGCTCCTGCCGCAGCGTCTGCGCAACTTTGGCGGCGCGAAAACCGCCATAGCTTTCGCCCAGGAGATATTTCGGCGCGCTTCCGCGGCCGTTTTTCGCGACATAAAGCGCGATCACCTTGGCGAGTGCCTGTGCATCGCCGCGCACTCCATAGAACGGCCCGCCGCCGTCGGGCTTGGCAGGGCGGCTCCAGCCTGTCCCAACCGGATCGATCATCACGAGATCGGTGAAGGCGAGCCAGGTATGCGGATTGTCCTGCAACCGGGTGGCGGTGGGGTCGTTGCCGACAAACTCGGCGATGCGCGGCCCAACCAGCCCCAATGTCAGATACGCGGATGCCGCGCCAGGTCCGCCATTGAAGCCAAAAGTAATGGGGCGGTTCGCTGTGCCGGCAGTCTTTGCGACATAAGCGGTGTAATAGATCGCTGCCGAACGTTCGCCGGACTGGTCATAGAGGGAGAGGGTGCCTGCCGTTGCGGTATAGGCAAGCTTTCCGCCAGGAAGATCGATCGTGTGCTCGGTAACCGAATCCCCCGGGAGCAGGCGCAGCACGCTTTCGCGTTGTTCGCCCTGATGCTGCTCGGACCGTTGTTGCTCGGCGTGCGGTGTGGGCTGATGTTGTGGACGCTCCTGCGCACTGGCAGCCGCAGCGGCACCAGCGAGAAGCAGCGACAACAAAACCCGAATCGTGGTGAGCTTGGGCAAGGTCATATGGGCGTCCTTTTTGTCTTGCGCCTGTGGGGCGCCCCGGCCCGGCTGCACCATAGCGGCATTGTCACCCCGCCTCAAACGCCGGCGCGGTAGACATCAGCCGGAAGATCGGGGAATGTCGGGCTGCCGGCTTGTGCCAATCTGGACCCCAAAAAGGATGCCGAACTGATGCCGTTTCCCCGAGCCTCGCGCGCGCTCGAACGATTCACCGTCCTCGACTTGACGCGGGTGCGGGCCGGGCCGACCTGCGTGCGCCAGCTCGCGGACTGGGGTGCGAACGTCATCAAGATCGAATTGCCTCCGGAGCCCGGGGTTGCAGACCCTCTCGGGGGTCCGCGTGAAGGCTCCGATTTCGAGAATCTTCACCGCAACAAGCGTAGCATTACCCTCAATCTAAAGCTGCCGGAGGCCTTGGCTGCATTCAAACGCATGGTGAAGAAGGCGGACGTCGTGGTGGAAAATTTTCGCCCCGATGTGAAGCGCCGGCTGGGGGTCGACTACAAGCAGCTCGCCAGAATTAATCCGAAGCTGATCTACGCCAGCATTTCCGGATTCGGCCAGACTGGGCCTTATGCCCATCGGCCGGGCTTCGACCAGATCGCGCAAGGCATGGGCGGGCTCATGTCCATCACCGGCTTGCCCGGGCAAGGGCCGGTGCGCGTCGGCATTCCAATCGCCGATCTCACCGCGGGATTGTTTTGCGCACTCGGTATTCTCGTTGCGCTGCTCGAGCGGGAGAAATCCAAAAAGGGACAGTATGTCTCGACTTCGCTGCTGGAAGCGCAGATCTTCATGCTCGACTTCCAGGGTGCGCGCTGGCTCATCGGCGGCGAGGTGCCCAAGCAAGCCGGCAACAATCACCCGACCAGCATTCCAACCGGCGTGTTCAAGACCGCCGACGGTCACATCAATATTGCCTCGACCGGGTCGAAAATCTGGGCGCGCTTCTGCAATGCTGCCGATGCGACAGAGCTCGCACAGCGGCCGGAATATCAGACCGCCGCCGAGCGGTTGAAGCATCGCGACGCGCTCAACGCCGATATCGAGCGCTACACCGTCAAACGCACCAGCGCGGAGTGGATTGAGCTCCTCAACAAGGCGGGCGTCCCCTGCGGGCCGATCTACAGCATCGATCAGGTCTACGCCGATCCGCAGGTCGTTCACCTCGGCATGGCGCAACCGGTGAAGACCAAAGGCAAACCTCTGCGCATGGCGCGTCAGCCGGTTTCGCTCTCCCGCACATCCAGCAGGCTCGCCGCGCCGCCCCCCGCCTTGGGGGAGCACACGGATACGGTGCTGCGGGAATTCGGCTTTACTGCCAAGGAAATCTCTGCCCTGCGTAACGCGAAAGCAGTATGAACGACGCCTGACTGCGTCGTGGAGGAGCTCAAATGGATGACGTGACCAAGACCGAGAAGATGCTGCGGCGCAAGGAAGGGCGCGTCGGCTACGTAATCTTCAACAATCCCGAGCGGCACAATGCGGTGTCGCTGGACATGTGGGCGGAGACCAGCCGCATTCTCGAGGACTACGCCCGGGACGATGAGGTGCGTGTGGTCGTGCTCACCGGGGCCGGCGGCAAGGCCTTCGTCTCCGGCGCCGACATCTCGAAATTCGAGAGCGAGCGCGCAACGCTCGATGCCACCCGGACGTACAACGCCACCGTTGAAAAGGCCTATTCGGGGATTCAGGAGTTTTCCAAGCCTACGATTGCGATGATCCGCGGCTATTGCATCGGAGGCGGGCTTGGGCTCGCGGTGTGCTGTGACCTGCGCATCTGCTCCGAGAATTCACGGTTCGCAGTACCGGCAGCCAAGCTTGGGCTGGGGTATTCCTATGCGGGCCTGCGACGGCTGATCGACGTCGTCGGACCTTCGTTTGCCCGTGAGATATTCTTTACTGCGCGTCAATTCGGGACCGAGGAAGCGCGCGTGATGGGCCTGGTCAATCGCGTGGTACCCGACGCCGAGCTCGAAGCATATGTGAAGGACTACGCTGAGACCATTGCCGCCAATGCACCGTTAACAGTCAAAGCGGTGAAATACATCGTCGGCGAAGTCATGAAAGATGAATCAAAGCGCAATGTCGCACGGTGCGCGGAGATGGTGGAGCAATGCTTCGCCAGCCAGGACTTTATCGAGGGTCGCAGGGCGTTCATGGAGAAGCGGAAACCGGCATTCACCGGCACCTGAGGGCGTGCCGTCTGCGATCGTTGCCATTCCGCACTCTGCCGAGGAGGAGAGCCGGAGCGAGCGCAAGCGGCAAGCTGTCACGGCGCCCACGGCTGGGTTCGGTGCCTCAATGATAAAGCGCGCAAGCGGCGCGAGAGGCCGTAGGGTGTCCGGGGAGGAAGGGCGTGGCGTCGGTTGAGTTGCGCGGTTTGACCAAACGCTACGGAGAGCTTGCGGTCGTCGATGACATTTCGCTCACCATCGAGCACGGCCGCCTGATGTGCCTGCTCGGGCCATCGGGTTGCGGTAAGACCACCACGCTGCGCTTGATCGCAGGGTTCGTCGAGCCCTCCGCCGGCGAGATACGGGTCGGCGAGGAGCTTGTCTCGTCGCCCGGACGAACCGTGCCGCCGGAGCGGCGGAACATGTCCATGATCTTCCAGAGCTATGCGTTGTGGCCGCACATGACGGTCCGCGAGAATGTGGCCTATGGGCTCAAGCTGCGGCGGATGGACCGCGCCACAATCAGCCGCAAGCTTGCCGCCATCCTGGGAACCACGCATCTCGCTGAGCTGGCCGACCGTTATCCGGGTGAGCTCTCAGGGGGGCAGCAGCAGCGTGTCGCTCTCGCCCGCGCGCTCGTTGTCGAGCCCGAGACGCTGCTTTTGGACGAGCCTTTATCCAATCTCGATGCCAATCTGCGCGAGGAGATGCGCTTCGAGGTCCGCCGGCTGCACGACGAGTACCGCTATACGACGGTCTATGTCACCCACGACCAGTCGGAAGCGATGACGACCGCCGACGTCATTGCGGTGATGAATGCGGGCAAGATCGAGCAGGCTGGCTCGCCGGAAGAGATCTACGATCGCCCACGGTCGGAATTCGTGGCCCGTTTCATCGGATCGAGCAACATCATCAAGGGAAAGGCGCTCGATGAATCCCAGCTCTCCTGCGCCGGTGGCAAGCTGCGCGGCACCGGGGGGAAGCTCGTTCCCGGCAACGAAGGAGCCATTGCGGTGCGCCAGCACGTAGCAGGACTGCGAGAGAGCAAGCCCGAGAGCATGGATAACGTGCTCGCTGGCACAGTAGTCAGGCAGGTCTTTCTGGGACCGAGCCGGGACTACCTCGTGGAGCTCGCCGATGGCACCCAATTGCGCGTGGTCGCGTCGGCGGCCGAGAACATCGGGCAGGGCGCATCGGTCTGGGTTTATCTGCCGCCGGAGCGCTGCCGCATCCTGATGGGCTAACCGTATCGGCAACAAGAAACCCCGCTTCAGGGAACAAATCATATGAGAGCACCTAAAATCTCCAGACGGGAGCTGTTGCGGGCATCAGGCGCTGCCGCGGCCTCCGGCCTGTTCGCCTCGGTGACATCAGCCGCACCCCCGGCGAGCGCCGTCACTCCGCAGCTGATCGAGGCGGCAAAGAAGGAAGGAAAGATCGTCTATTACACCTCCATCGATCTTCCTGTCGCGGAACGCATCGCCAAGGCGTTCGAGTCGAAATATCCCGACATTGCCGTACGGGTCGAGCGAACGGGAGCAGAGCGCGTCTTCCAGCGAATCGGGCAGGAATATGCGAGTGGCATCCATGCGGTCGACGTGGTCAATTCATCGGACGCCGCGCATTTCATCGCGTGGAAGCGCGAGGGGCTGCTCGAAGCGTATGTGCCCGAAGACGTCGCCAGATTTTACCCGGACGAGCACAAGGACGCGGATGGCATGTTCGCGAGCTTCCGGGTTTGGCTATGTGTCATAGGATACAACCACACCATGGTGCAGGCTGCGGACGCTCCCAAGAGCTACGCCGATCTGCTTGATCCGAAATGGATGAGCAAGATCGTCAAGGCGCATCCCGGCTACAGCGGCACCATCATGACGGCAACCTATCAGATGGCGCGCGATCTCGGCTGGGAGTTCTTCGAGAAGCTGGCCAAGCAGAAAGTGATGCAGGTGCAATCCTCGGCTGATCCGCCGAAGAAACTGGCGCTCGGCGAGCGCGCCGTGATGGCGGACGGCAACGAGTACAACATGTTCATCGAGAAGGAGAAGGGCACACCCGTCGAGATCGTATACGCGACCGAGGGCTCGCCCCTCATCGTGGGCCCGAATGGATTGTTCAAGAGCGCTCCCAACCCGAATGCCGCGCGGCTGTTCCAAAGCTTCTGCTTCTCCCCCGAGGCGCAGCAGCTCTGTATCGACGTTGCGGGCCTGCGTTCACTGCATCCGCAGACGAAGGAGAAGCCCGGACGCAAGCCCTTCGGCGAGATCAAGAAGATGAAGGATGACCCCGCCAGCGTTGAGAAGATGAGCGGAGAAATCAAGGCGCGCTACAGCAGAATTTTCGGAGTGTGAGGGGTTTCGCGCGTGTTGGATACGCTGAAGGCCGTTCGCTCCAGGCGCGACGTAATCAAGGCGGCGACCGGCATCGGCGCCGGCCTGCTCGCTTCACCGCTGAAGGCTGCCACGCCGGAGCCCACCGCCATCACCCGCGAGTTGACGGAGGCAGCGCGCAGGGAAGGAAAGGTCAACTATTACACCTCGATCGACTTGCCGCTTGCAGAGAAGATCGCGAAGTCGTTCGAAGCGAAGTTTCCCGGGATCGCCGTGCAGGTAGAACGTACCGG
>DATBYX010000519.1:0-4918 GCA_036513475.1 Xanthobacteraceae bacterium
CGTTATAGGCGTGAATTCGAGTGGTTCGCCGACGGGCATCGCAGCTTCGCCGACATCAACTTTCCATGTTGGAAAAACTCGTCAGCCTTGAGCTCGGGCGGATGATCGTCCTGCAGAACCACGATGATGATGGCTTCCACTACCTCCTCGGCCAGCTGGCTGCCGCACCGAACCTCGCTCGTCGACGCTCCGCCGTAGCGCATCCATGAGGCTGATTACCTCGGCCGGCGCATGCTCCTTCGGCTTTTCAATCTTCTTGCCTTGCTGCTTCTTCCGGATCAGCTCCTTGAGCGCCTTTTCGTAGCGGTCCTCGAATTTCTCCGGTGCGAAATGCCCGACCTTGCTCCGGATGACATGGACCGCCAGATCGAGCATGTCCTTGGGGACCTTCTCATCGGGTATAGCGCCAAAATAGTCCTCTTGCGCGCGAATCTCGTAGGGATAGCGCAGCGTGATGCCGAGCAGCTCCTTTCCCCGTGGCTCAATCGCGATGACGTGCTCGCGCGTGGTAAATACGACACGGCCGCGCGCCACCACGTTTTCCTTCCCGATCGCCTCGCGGATCACCGCAAAGGCCTGTCGGCCGACTTCACCGTCGGGGGCTACATAATAGGGAGTATCCCAGTATAGATCGTCGATCTCCTTCTTCGGCACGAAAAGGTCGATGTCTATCGTGTGCGCGCTTGCGATCGCGACCGCCTCCAGCTCCTCTTCCGTTATTTCGACGTAGCGGCCTTCACCAATCTCATAGCCCCGGACGATGTCCTCGTCATCGACCGGCTCGCCGGTAACGGCATCGACCTTGCAATATTCGATTCGATGCCCGGTCCTCTTGTTGATTTGATGAAACCTGATCTTCTCCCGCTCCGCAGTGGCGGGGAATACCTGGATCGGACAGGCTACCAGGGAGAGGCGCAGGGACCCTTTCCAATAGGGGCGCAGGGCCATCGCTATCAGACGCCCTTTTGCTGCTGAAGCTGCGGTTGGGGCCACAGCGCGCGGATGTCCTGCGGCAGCTCCTGCATCACGTCGCTGATCTCACCCGGCGCGACGTGTTCTTTCAGGACCTGGAACACTGCCCGTACCGCATCTTCCGGTTCGATCGGCGATGGCGCGAGGTGTGTGGACAGCCGCGCAAGGAACTCTTTACGCGAACGGATCTTTTCGCGCTTTCCCGCAGGGTGCCAGCCTTCGTAATAAATGCCGCGGACGAGCATGGGGAGTTGATCGCCGAGTTGGGCTGCTTCGCCGACAGTCAATCGATCGCGCAAGCAGTGCAGTACTGCGCGCAATACCTGATAGGCGCGGCGCCGATCGGCGCCCAAGTCCAGTGCGATCTCCTTGAGCCATGTGTTGGTCTTTTGGACCGTTTCGTCAAAAACTGCGAGACCGGTCGCGCTCATGTTCACGCCTGTTGAACCTGTTTGTGGCGTTGTTTGATCAGCGAGCGCCGGTTCAAAAGCGCCGGACGGTGCAAGACTCCCGACAGCTCTTACGTGATGGGCGGCGCGCGTGATCGTCGTTTAGCGACGCGTGAGCATTGCTTGCCGCACGCATCAATAGAGTGTGCAGCAGAAAGCAATGGTGCATTGATAGCCGTCAACTTCGTAAAATATTATTTCATGCGGGGGGAGACGCGTCCGCGCTCAATTACTGGCGACCGCCGACTTCGTCGATATGTCTGAGGAGATCGGCCGGGTCCGCATAGACACGATACGCGCCGGAACGCTCAAGCTCGTCCTGGCTATAGCCACCCGATAACAGGCCAACCCCCAAGGCGGGCGCTCTTCGCGCGGCCAGCATGTCCCAGACACTATCGCCGATAACCGTGGCCGTTCCTATTTTGAGTCGTAACCGGGCAGCTGCGGCCCGGAAGAGATCGGGATCAGGCTTTGCATGCTTCACCTCGTCGCGCGTTACGACCGGGATCCGGTTGCAGTCGATCTCCAGCCTATCGAGAAGGAAGCGCGCCGTTTCCATCCGCCCGCTCGTTGCAATCGCCCAAGGGATTTCGGCATGAGTTAGGTAGCTCAGGAGTTCACGCGCGCCGGGTAGGGGCTGAACGTGACACAAGTGCCGAGCGAAAGCTGCTGCATGATGGCGACGTAACCGCTCGATTCGCTCCGGATCGATGGCGAATCCGGTTTCGCGAAGAAGCATGTTGGTGAACAAGCCGCCGCTCATCCCGATTTTCCGATGGATTCGCCACACGGAGATGTCGATCCCTTCCTCCCCAAGTGCCTCACGCCAGGCCAATACATGCTGATACACGCTATCGACCAGCGTGCCGTCGAGATCGAACAGAAAGGAGGCTTTCGGAATGGTGCACGACCTTTCGCTTACGGCACCTAAGGTCTACCCTGTGGTCGTAAAAACCTGACGGTCACGCGTCGGTTACGGCGAGAACGGCTTCCCTGACTTTTGCCATGGCGAAGTGCCCGATCATATTAAGATCGAGATGCGGAAGATTCGGCAACTCATCTGCAACCACAACGGCATCAACAATCGCCGGGCCGTCGACCGCGAAGGCCTCTCTAATTGCAGTCCTCAATTCACTAGGCTTCGTGGCCTTGAATCCATGGCCGCCACAGGCGCGCGCGAGCGCCACGAAATCCGGATTGGGAAATTCAATGGCTTCCCGGAACGAAGGCAAACCCTCGATTTCCGCTTCCAAGGGAATCAGTCCAAAAGCCGAATTGTTGTAAATCACCGCCTTTACCGGCAGCTTGTGATGCATAGCGGTGAGAAACTCGCACATGAGCATGTTGAAACCGCCGTCGCCGCAAAGAGCAATGACCTGGCGCGACCGATCGAGGGCCTGGACGCCATTTGCCTGACCGAGAGCGGTTCCGACGGCCGCGTTGTTGAAAGAACCGATGATTCGCTGTGTTCCGTTTTGCCGTATCCAGTTGGCCGACCACAGCGTGTTGAGACCAGTATCGAGGATGAAGACTGCATCGCGCCTGGCGAGGTCGCTGACGGCTCGCGCTACCGCTTGGGGATGGATGCGATCGGGACTGCGGTCCGGATCGGCCTGTTCGTCCAACAGCTCATCCCACTTGCGACGTTCTCTGGTTACGCGATCCCAAAAACTCCTGTTGTTCTTCGCTGCAACCCGACCAAGCAAGGAGCTCAAGGCTGGCCGCGCCGAGCCCACGATGCCGAGTGCGGTCGGAGCGCGGCGTCCGAGCACCTTTCCTCGCTCGTCGATCTGGATAACGTCGGCGCCTTTGCTGGGCAGGAAGTTCGAGTAGGGATAATCAGTGCCGACCATCAGCAACAGGTCGCAATGCATCACCGCATTGTAGACCGCCTTGGTGCCAATCATGCCGAGGCCGCCCATCCAGCGTGGGTCCTCGTAGGGCATGATGTCCTTGCCCTTGACCGAATGGACCAAAGGCGCCTTGAGTCGATCCGATAAAGCGCGCAACTCTTCCGCAGCGCCATGGCAACCGTCGCCGCACATGATCACGACGCTGTCGGCCTGATCGATTCGGCGCGCGACTTCTGCGATGTCGGCTTCGCTCGCGGCAAGCTCCGGCCGCGGCTTCAAGGTTGCGACACTGGCGACACGACCTTCTGCCTTCGCGGCAATGACATCCTGTGGAAGCGTCAGGTGGGCGACGCCACGGCCCGCATAGGCAGCCGCAATTGCCTGATGAATGACGCCCGCCGCCTGCGCCGGGGAGGAGACTGTTTCGGTGTAGAGCGAGACGTCACGGAACAGCAGATCGGGCTCGGTCGTCTGGATGTAGTCAGTGCCATGGAGCTTGCGTGGCATATCACCCGACAGTGCCAGCACGGGGGCGTGGTCGCGACTGGCTTCATAGAGGCCGGCGACGAGATGATTGCTTCCCGGTCCGGTCGTGCCGGCGCACACCGACAGCCGGCCGGTGAGCTTGGCTTGACCGGCAGCTGCCAGGGCGGCTCCTTCCTCGTGACGGACACCGATCCATTGGATGCGGCTTCGACGCACCGCGTCGGCGAGCGGATTCAATGAGTCGCCGATTAATCCGAATATATGCTTGACCCCGATTTGCTCGAGCACAGCAACCAAAACATCTGCAACGGTTTGCGCCATTTGGATTCTTCCTTCTGCTGCAATTGACTCTTGCAAAAGGCTGCCAGAGACGCATTGACGGGCATCAATCTGCAGAGCGGCACGTGAATCGGCTGGAGCCGCTCGGCCGGTAACGGGCTGTGATTTTTCTAAAATACGCGTGAAAGTTGGACCACGACCGAGCGCAGTCAGATATCCTCACGACGTGAGCAATTCACTGCAGGCAGGCAAGCTCAGAAAAAAATGTTAGGTCATTGTCAGCGGCTGCTTGCGAGTGGGCGGTGGGAATGCAAGGTCAAGCTCCGCGAGATCCTCGGCCTCCAGGCGAAGGTCCAGCGCCGCTCGATTTTCGCGGATATGCGCGGGATTAGTCGCGCGCGGGATTGCACAGACGCCATCCGCCCGCAGCACCCAGGCGAGCGCGACCTGGGCGGGTGTCGCGCCGGGATGCCGAGCCGCCACGGCATGAAGTGCAGGATGAGTCAAGATTCGGCCCTGCTCGACCGGTGAATAGGCCATGATGGGGATGCGCATTCGCTGGCACCAAGGAGACAGATCGTACTCAATGCCGCGATGGGCGAGACTGTAAAGCACTTGATCGGTGCTTACCTCGTGACTGCCGGGAATGTCGAAAAGCTCTTCCATATCGGTGACGCCGAAATTGCTGACGCCCCAGTTGAGGATCTTGCCCGTATCAAGCAGCGTATCGAATGCCTCAAGTGTTTCTTCCAACGGAATCTGCTCGCGCCAGTGCAGAAGATACAGGTCCAGCTCATCCACTCCGAGACGCCTGAGACTGCGTTCACACGCCGCAATGGTGCCACGTCGCGTGGCATTGCTCGGCAGTACCTTGCTCAC
>DATBYX010000520.1:0-3345 GCA_036513475.1 Xanthobacteraceae bacterium
GGGCATGACAACCGAGAGGTCGGGGATTACTGCTTCCAGACCTTGAAAGCTTCCGCGAAGACACGCTCGCCCGGCGTGCCTTTTTCCATCGCCAGAATGGCCCTGCGGTTATTGTTGTAGACCACCGGGATATCGAACCAGGCGCGGTCCTTGAGCAGCTGGAGGTTGCGCTCCTTATCGGCGTCGACGCTGGAAAGCCCGATCAGGAAGAATCCGCTCGTCACCTTCACTGCGAGTCCAGCGAGCGGTGTGCCGCGCGTCTGTTCCGCCTGCTTCATCAGAATGCCCGGAACGTTGGAAATGCCGCCGGAAGGAAATTCCGTCGGCAGCTTGAAGATGATTTCCACTGTATGGCTCGCCGGTAGCGTCTTATCTGTATTGCGGCGCAGCGACCAAGTCATGGCGAGCTTACGCTCCGGTACTTCAACGTCCGCGCGGATCGCCAATTCCGGCGGCTGCCCGGGGCCCGGGGTCACGCTTTCCGTCCGCCAGATGGCGGAGCCGACGAAGCGTTTGCCATTTGGATCGGAGGGGTCTTCCTCGTAGAGCACCACCTTCTGAGCAACTGCGGCACCTGCCTGCGTTCCCGGTAGAGGGGCGGTAGCGGATTGTGTGCCAGGCTCTATCCGGTCGGTGATCTTCGAACGTGTCGCGGGAGCTGGCGTCTCACGCGCGGTCTCGGCTGGCGGCGCGCGCATTCCACGATAGACGTCGACCATATTGGGCCACTGCCATGCCAGAATGCCCAGCGCGGCCAGGGCCGCGGCGCCCGCCGAGATGCCCCTGAGCAATTCACGGCTGGGACGCCATGTCAGCCATTCCCGCGCCCTCGCCGCCATGCGATCGAACCGGGACTCCTCCTCGGGAGGAGCTGGAACGTGCCGGGGCATTCCGGAGCCCGGATGCGCATCGTCCAGCACGAACGATGATTCCAGCATCGGCTCGGAAAAATCATTGTGTGAATACGCCTCATGGTCCGGCTCGAATGCGTCCTTTGCCGGCGCCTCGGGCTCCGGCATCCGCAGCTCGCTGCGGTGGACTGACGGACGGTCCGGCGTTGCACGATCCTGCGCACGATCCAAGGTGCGGTCTTGCACCCGCTCTTCCGCACGCTCCTGGAAGCGCTCTTCCTGGCGGCCCCGGAACCGCTGTCCACGATCGAGCTCGGCGATCGGGGGCGGAGGATATGCGGGCGGCAGATTGTCCGATTCTCGAAGCGCCTCCGGCATGTCGCCGTTGCGCGACAGCACATTGCGCA
The DNA here is from genome assembly GCA_036513475.1 of Xanthobacteraceae bacterium. Taxonomy (GTDB): domain Bacteria; phylum Pseudomonadota; class Alphaproteobacteria; order Rhizobiales; family Xanthobacteraceae; genus VAZQ01. Next base: position 1,259 of record DATBYX010000520.1, read on the forward strand.
ATTCTTTCCCGCCGCGGCCCATGGGCGGCAGTTCACCGATGGGGCGCCGCAGCGGAACAGGCGGCACCGGTGCATGTCTTTCAGAGGGCAGCGGGTGCTCGGGGAGATCAAGATCGGGCTGTCGCTGCTCGGCTGTCGCCGCCCGCGGCATGGCGGGCGAAGATGGGACTGGCTTCAACGCCGGCAGCAGCGCGCGTGGCCGCCGTGCCCCATCCACTCGGGCTTCTTGCGACGGCTCTGCTGGAGGAGGCACGTAGCTGCGCGGCGGTGCAGACTCGGCGTGGCCTTCCTCCGAAGGGCGCGGTTCAATCGGCCGAATTCTTGGCGGTGGCGGCTGGCGCGTGCTCTCTGTGAACTTGCGAGCAGACTCAGCCTCCACCTTGCGGATCGACTCCTCGAGCGCGAGCCGCTCGCGGGTGATGTCGGACTCGTTCAGGGCGGGCGTCACGCTGCGAAGCTGCGCAAGCAAGGCCCCCCGTGCGCGCTCATACAACGCACGGCGGTTCTCGCCATTGTTCTTCTCGAGGCCGGCAACGGCACGTGCAATCAGGGGATAGTAGTCGGCCATTGAACTTGAGCTCACTCCCTCAGGAACTGGAACAGCGCCTCATTGTTAATTCTCGAAAGGATTGTGCATCAGTATGGTGTCCTCGCGCTCGGGGCTGGTTGACAGCAGCGCGACCGGGCAGCCAACCAATTCCTCGATATAACGCACGTATTTGATCGCTTGCGCCGGGAGTTCCGCCCAGGAGCGAGCTCCTGCCGTTTTCGCTTGCCAGCCTTCAAAGGACTCGTAGATCGGCTTGACCTCGGCCTGCGCGTGCTCACCGGCGGGAAGATAATCGATGTGCCGCCCATCGAGGTGATATCCCACGCAAACCTTCAGCTCCGTTAACCCATCCAGAACATCGAGCTTGGTCAAGGCCAGGCCATCGATTCCACTGCTGCGAACCGTCTGGCGGACGAGCACGGCGTCAAACCAGCCGCAACGGCGGGGCCGTCCGGTGACAGTACCGAACTCACGCCCACGCTCACCGATCAGACGGCCGATGTTGTTTACCTGCTCGGTCGGAAATGGCCCCTCACCTACCCTCGTCGTGTAGGCTTTGCAGATACCGAGCACGTAATCGATCGCTGACGGCCCCAGCCCCGAACCAGTAGCTGCCTGTGCCGCCACGGTGTTCGACGAGGTGACGAAGGGATAAGTCCCATGGTCAACGTCGAGCAAAGCCCCCTGCGCTCCTTCAAACAGAATGCGCTTGCCCTCGCGCCGCTTTCGGTCGAGCAAGGACCATACCGAATCCACGTAAGGCAACACGCGCGGTGCCACGCTTTGCAAATGCTCATGCACCGCGTCGCGAGCCACCAGCGCAAGCCCCATCCCCTTCCGCAGCGCGTTGTGATGCGCAAGGAGCCGGTCGATCTTGCGCCCCAGCGCCGGTAGATCGGCTAGGTCCATGATCCGGATCGCGCGTCTGCCCACCTTATCCTCATAAGCAGGACCGATTCCGCGCCGCGTAGTGCCGACGCGCGTCGTTGCATCGCCGGATTCGCGAAATGCATCGAGCTCCTGATGGAGCGGCAAGATCAAGGTCGCGTTCTCCGCAACACGCAGGCTTTCCGGCGTGACATCGATTCCCTGTCCCTTGAGCCTGTCGATTTCCTCGAGCAGAGCGTGCGGGTCAACTACCACGCCGTTGCCAATCACCGAGAGCTTCCCACGTCGCACCACTCCCGAAGGAAGCAGTGATAGTTTGTAGGTGACCCCGCCGATAACAAGCGTATGTCCCGCATTATGGCCGCCCTGAAAGCGGACGACGATGTCGGCCTGCTCGGAGAGCCAGTCGACGATCTTGCCTTTGCCTTCGTCGCCCCATTGCGAACCAACCACGACCACATTGGCCATGAGGTCTCTTTCCTCCGCGCGGCCGAGGTCAGGATAGTATCGAAGCTACAAAGGCTTACCCCAAAAGCGGCCCTCTACCAGATAAAGGATGCGTCCCGACCAGGCAAGTCACCGGGTGCGCGACGCGAGATGCATCGACGCCAGCCAAATGCCTGTTTCTAATGGCCCCTTGCCCATCCTT
>DATBYX010000521.1:0-12711 GCA_036513475.1 Xanthobacteraceae bacterium
ATGAGCAAGGCTCGCGACGAAACCTTGGCTGACCGGATCGGCGACCCGTACGAACACGATGGGAGTGGTACGTGTCTCCCGCCGCAAGGCAGCCACCGGGAACGAACCACCTGCCAGGACGACCTCCGCTGGTAGGCCCACCAGTTCAGCTGCATGGGTTTGGATTTGGGCGGGATCGGCGTTCGCATAGCGATATTCGATCAGGATGTTGCTGCCGACCGTCCATCCGAGTTCCCAGAGCCCCTTGCGGAAATTCTGAAGATCACGCTGTGCGTCCGGATCGTCCTGGGCGCTCCGCATCAGTACCGCGATCCGCCGCACCCGGGTCACCGGCTGTTGCGCGCGCGCCGCGAGGGGGCACACGACCGCCGCGCCGCCGAGAAGGGTGATGAACTCACGCCGCCTCATGTGCTGCTCTCAATCCAGGGATTGCACCCTACCACACCGTGATGGGAAATACCGCGTTGTGCATCACAGCAAACTTCGCGACCCAATGTCTCAGTTGGGTCATTAGCGTCGGTATTGCCGTGTCCGCTCTCTCGTCCGCTATCCACAACACCGGACCTTACCACGTCCGACCGAGACCCGTCAGCTTGCTGCCTTCCTGCGCCCTTTCTGCAAACAACGGGCACAGCCGCCGCAGCTCCTGCGTCCTGGCTTCGGACTGCAACAAACTTGCGAGCGATCTGCGGCCGGGGTGTTGGTCTGGTTTTTTTGTTCGATCGCAGTTTGGCGAAGGACTTCGCAGGAAAAATCATGGATTTCTCGCACCTCGCATGCTGAAACATCGTGTTGTCAGAAATCACTGATCGTGGGTGGGCCGTAACACCGGACACGCCGAGCCACGCTCGCCCCTGCTGGACCGCGCAAAAACGGCCGGTTTTGGCGTTCCCAGTTTTGTACCGAAGTGGCGCGCTCTAGGTGATTCGCACCTCGGAAACCCAGTACTAGCGCGAGGAGGCTACGGGCTGTGCGAATCTGGCCCGCGCTTTTTCCGCATTGGAAGCATCCGTGCGGATTGTAAGCGTGAGATGACCATCTTCGCTGGATCGCTGCCGCAATATTTCGGCGTGGCGGTGGACCCAGCTCAAGCCTGCGCCGTCCGATACGTCAAGGGAAAGGTCGAGGGTCACGCGCTGCGCCGCCAGCCGCGATTGGATCGTGACCAATAGCTCATCAGTCCCCTCCCCGGTCAGGGCCGAAACCAGCACCGGCCGTCGCTCGGCGTCCTGCCTTGCAGAGAGATTGCGGATCCGGGCTGCCGCCTCGGGATCCAGACGATCGGTCTTGTTCCAGATTTCGATCGTGTGAACTGGGTCATGCGCGACACCCAGCTGATCCAACACGTCCTCCACATCGTGAGCCTGCGCGTCGCTTTCTTCATGCGAAATATCGCGTACATGCAGGATGAGGTCGGCCTCGATCACTTCCTCCAGGGTTGCACGAAATGCAGCGACCAGCGTGGTGGGCAGGTCCGCGATGAAGCCGACAGTGTCGGATAGAATGATGCGCAACCCGCCAGGCAGCTCGATGGCTCGCAAAGTCGGATCCAAAGTCGAGAACAGCATATCGGCGGAGCGAACGCTCGCGCGTGTAACGCGGTTGAACAGGGTCGACTTGCCGGCATTGGTATAGCCGACGAGTGCCGCGACCGGATAAGGGACACGTTTGCGGCTGTGCCGGTGCAGGCTGCGGGTGCGCTTGACCTTATCCAGCTCGGTTTTGATTCGCGCAATGCGTTCCTGAATCAGGCGACGGTCGGTCTCGATCTGCGTCTCGCCTGGGCCGCCGAGAAAGCCAAAACCGCCCCGCTGGCGCTCGAGGTGGGTCCACGAGCGCACAAGCCTGCTACGCTGATAGGTGAGGTGTGCGAGCTCGACTTGAAGCGCGCCCTCGCGGGTGCGGGCGCGGCGGCCAAAGATCTCCAGGATCAAGCCGGTGCGGTCCAGCACCTTCGCGCTCCAGGCCTTCTCGAGATTGCGCTGCTGCACCGGGGACAGGGCACAATCCATCACGACAAGGCCCGCATCTTCGCTCTTCACCAATCCGGCAATCTCATCGACCTTCCCGCTCCCGATGAAGGTTGCCGGACGGATGCTTGCGAGCGGCACGATGCCGGACGAGGCGACATTAAGATGGATGGCGTGGGCAAGGCCGACGGCTTCCTCGAGCCGGGCAGCCGCTGTGCGCGCAGGACCTGCTGTGCGCGTCTGCGCAGCCGCTTTGCCGCGCAGATCGGGCTCGATGACGACGGCACGCCCGGTCTCTACGTCGGACCGCGTGAGAAGATGGTTGGTTCGCCTGTTGAACCGACTCGGCTCCAACTAGGCCCTTTCCCCGGCCGAGTGCTCCTCGGCCGCTTCGAAGAGTTGAATGGGGTGACCCGGCATAATGGTCGATATGGCGTGTTTGTAGACGAGTTGCGAGTGTCCATCGCGCCGGAGCAATACGCAGAAGTTGTCGAACCAGGTGACCACGCCTTGCAGCTTGACCCCGTTCACGAGAAAGATCGTGAGTGGAGTCTTGTTCTTGCGGACGTGGTTGAGAAAAGTATCCTGCAGGTTTTGTGAGCGGTCGGCCGCCATTGTCGTTTTTCCATTGTTCCTTGAGGTCATTCTCCTCGCGGATTATTGCCAAGCCGCTGCGCCCAATTTCCGTCTTGTGCTCTCAACAGGGCTCGGGCCTTGCCATTACATTGTACGTCCGCCTCCGGCGCAAGCGTAAGTTGGGGGCAAACCGCTAATTTCCTGGTGCGGGATCGGGCGCGTCAGCTCCAGTCGGCATGCTCGTGGAATTTCGCCCGCAGAGCCGTCGCGACCGAGCCGGGCACCCCGTTACCGATCGGCCGATCATCGATCCGAACCACCGGCAGGACAACCTGGCTGGCCGAGGTCAAAAAAGCTTCCCGGGCAGCATAGGCCTCCTCCGCGGTAAACGGGCGTTCTTCCAGCTCGAGCCCTTCAGCCTTGATCACCTCGATGAGGACGGTTCGGGTGATGCCCCGTAGGATACCGCGGTCCGCACGGCGAGTAATCACCCTCCCCTCTCGGCTCACGATCCAAGCATTGCTCGATGATCCCTCTGTGACACGACCCTCAGGGTCCACGAACCAAGCCTCCCGCGCACCTTGCTCACGCGCGAGCTGTTTTGCCAATACATTGGGCAGAAGCGAGATCGATTTGATATCGACCCGCTCCCAGCGGTTGTCCGGCACGGTGATCACCGCCACCCCTTCTGCCGCCAGCCGTTCGTTCGCCGCACCGTCCAGGCTGCGCGCCGTTACCACGATGCTGGGGCTTGTGCCCGGCGGAGGAAAAGAATGATCGCGTCGCGCTACACCGCGGGTGATCTGCAGATAAAGAATACCGCCCCGTACCCGGTTGCGGCGAACGCACTCGCGCATGACGATTGCGAGCGCGGAGGGTGGCATGGGCAGCGCTATCCGAAGCTCGTCGAGCGAGCGCTGCAGCCGAGCCATGTGGCGCACCTCGTCAATGATCCGGCTCTCCCGGACTTCACACACCTCATAGACTCCATCGGAGAACTGATAACCGCGATCCTCGATGTGGATCATCGCGCGATGGCCCGGGAGGTACCGGCCGTTCACATACGCGATCCGCAGCAATTTTTGCCCCAACAATCCAATAAATTGCTTCAGAAGCTCTCGCTATCAGCTCTTTTGAATGCGAGACTGTGGGTATCGACGATGCGCTGTACTTCTCGCCTGGATTGCCCCGCCTGCATATGTATCAATCTATTCCAAGCGCTTTGAGCTTGCGGTGGAGCGCGGATCGCTCCATGCCCACAAATTCGGCGGTCCGGGAAATATTGCCGCCAAACCGGCTGATCTGAGCCTCGAGATATTCCCGCTCGAATACTTCGCGGGCTTCGCGCAGCGGCAGCCCCATCAGATGCTCGCCGCCGTCGCCCCCCGGCATGGATGGCACCATCGACCCGACATCCTGGGGCAGCATATCGGCATTGATTACCGCATCCGGGTCGCCGCCGGCGAGAATCATCAATCGTTCGACGTTGTTGCGCAGCTGGCGCACATTCCCCGGCCAGTCGTGGGACTGCAGTACGGCCATCGCATCCTCGCCGATGAGCCGGCGCGGCAGCCCCGTGGCGAGCGAGATCTGTTGCATGAAATACTCGATCAGGAGCGGAATGTCTTCGCGACGCTCGGCGAGCGGCGGCACACGGATCGGAACGACCGAGAGCCGGTGATAGAGATCTTCCCGGAATTTGCCCGCTGCTATCTCGGCTTCGATGTTGCGGCCGGTCGAAGACAGGATCCTCACATCGACCTGCACCTTGTTGGTGCCGCCGACGCGCTGGAATGTCTGTTCCACCAGGACCCGCAGGATCTTGTTCTGGGTCTCCCGCGGCATGTCGGCAATCTCGTCGATGAACAGGGTACCGCCGTGGGCCTCTTCGAGGGCGCCGACCTTGCGCCCTTGCCCGTTGGTGGGCTGCTCCACGCCGAAGAGCTCCACTTCCATCCTTTCCGGCATCATTGCTGCGGCGTTGATAACGATGAAAGGACCGTTTACGCGGGCTGAATGCCCATGAATCGCGCGAGCGGTCAGCTCCTTGCCGGCACCGGCCGGACCGACGATCAGCACGCGGCTGTTGGCGGGAGCGATCTTTTCAACGGTCTGGCGCAGCTGGTTCATCGATGACGACTTGCCGACCAGTGTCGAAGGAGAAAGCTGTTTGAGCGCCTTCACTTCCCGCTTCAGGCGCGAGGTTTCCAGCGCGCGTTGCGCGACCAGGACCAGACGGTCCGCCTTGAACGGTTTCTCGATGAAATCGTATGCGCCCTGCTTGATCGCGGCGACAGCGGTCTCAATGTTGCCGTGCCCGGAAATCATGACGATGGGCAATTCCTGATGCTGCGCCTTCATGGCATCGAGCAGCTGAAGTCCATCAAGCCTGCTGCCTTGCAACCAGATATCGAGAAAGACCAGATTCGGTCTTCGGCTCGCGACGTGCGCAAGCGCATCGTCGCTGTCACGCGCTGAGCGCGTGATGAAACCTTCGTCCTGCAGGATCCCGGATACCAGCTCCCGGATGTCTGCTTCGTCGTCGACTATGAGGATGTCATCTGCCATCGTTCACACATTCGCTGCGAGTTGCGGGGTTGGAGTAGATGCCTGCGGCGCAGGTGCTTCTGCTGCGGATGCGCTCTCCGCGGTAAAGCGCAGCCGCATCCATGCTCCCCGTTGACCGGGGATCTTTTCGGCGGCGTCGCCGAGCTCGATTCGTCCGCCGTGTTCCTCGAGTATTCGTCCGACGATCGCGAGGCCAAGCCCGGTGCCTTTCTCGCGCGTTGTCACATAGGGCTCGAGCAGACGGCGCCGGTTCTCCTTCGGCAGGCCGATGCCGTTGTCCACAACATCGATTACGATGTCCTCGCCGTCGCGAGCGGCCCAGACGCGAATGTGACCACGGCCGAGATCGGCGGCTGGAACAGCAGCGATCGCTTCGGTTGCGTTCTTGATGATGTTGGTAAGCGCTTGCGAGACGAGCCGACGATCAAACCGTGCCGGCATCGGGTCCTGGGCAATCTCCGCGTCGATATCGATGTCGGCATTGCCCACCCTCTGCAGGAAAACCACCTGCCGCACGACATCGGCAACGTCTTCCTGGGTCATCACCGGCTTGGGCATGCGCGCGAACCGGGAGAATTCGTCCACCATGCGCTTGATGTCGTCCACCTGCCGCACGATCGTATCAGTGCATTGCTGAAAGATACCGCCATCTTCCTTGATCACGGCGGCATATTTCCGGCGCAGACGCTCGGCCGAGAGCTGGATCGGGGTAAGCGGATTCTTGATTTCATGCGCGATCCGCCGCGCGACATCGGCCCATGCCGAAGTGCGCTGGGCGGTGACGAGCTCGGTGATATCGTCGAGGGTGACTACGTAGCCGCGCTCGGCCGAGCCTGACTGCTGCTCGCTTGTCACGCGGACCGACAGGTTGCGCTCGCGGCCGTTGCGGTTGAGTGTGACCTGTCCTTGCACCAGCCGCTGCAACCCCGAGCGTGCCGTCGTGAACAGCTCTGCAATCTCGGGGACCATCTCGGCCAGCGGCTTGGCGAGAGCTTCTGCTTCGGTTCTCCCGATCAGCCGCTCTGCGGATCGATTGAGAATGCTGATGCAGCTCTCAGCATCCACCCCGATCACCCCGGCGCTGGCTCCGGCCAGCACCGCTTCGGTGAAACGGCGCCGGCTATCGATGAGATCGCGAGCCCGGACTATGTCGTCGCGCTGTGTGCGCAGCTCCTGGGTCATTTTGTTGAATGTCTGACCGAGCTGAGCGAGGTCCCCTTCCGAACCGCGGGTGGGCACCTGGACGAAGAGATTGCCGGTTGCAACCATCTGCGCGGCGCCGATCAGGCGGCGAATGGGCGCGACGAGATAATTTGCGAAATTGAGCCCGATCCAGACTGCTGAGAGCAGAACGATCAGCGCGATAATCGTGAACATCAATCCGAACGCGATCTGAATACCGATCCGGCGCGTTGCCAGATCGGCATAATGTGCCACGCCCGCTTGCGTGGCCCGCAACTGCGCGAGCACGCGCGGGTCGAGAACGCGAGCGATGTAGAGATAAGTGTCGGTATAATCGTGCAGCTTGATGATGGCGGCGACGTAATTGTTATCCAGGAACATCTTCACGAGCGGCTCGGTATCGTCGATCCCGGCGAGCACGTCGGTCGTGGGCTTGGCCAGGGATTGACTGATCGGCACGTCGATCTGATCGATGACATTGAGATCCTTGCCCAGGAGCATGAGCGCAGGCAGCCCGCGTATGGATGCTTGCACCGACAGAAACTGATGAAACTGCTCCCGCGACTGATCAAACAGCGGCCTTGCGCGTGCAAGCTCTATTGCAAGCGCGATACTGTCGGCGCGCACCAGCTGGTCAAGCTCGCGTACATAGGCATCAGCTACGATGACGGCATTCTCGATCAGAGAATAGGTCTGCTGGGAGAAGAGCCGGTCAAGTCCCCGGTCGAGCGTGACGCTCGCCACAATGGCCACGAGCACTGCAGGTACCGCCGCGATCACCGAGAACAGCCCGACGATGCGCACGTGCAAACGCGCTGCGGCTCGCCCTCGCCGCCTTGCTTGAATGACGCCCCAGACTTCCTGGCCAATAAAAGCGGTAAGCAGCAGGCCTGTCCCCGCATTCACGGCAAGCAGCGTGACGACGACAACGTGAGTGGGCGGTATTGGGGTCAGGCCCGCGAGCACAACGAAGGTGACGAAGGCTGAAAGGAGCGCGAGAGCAACGGCCGTGAGGCCGAGCGAGCGCCCGAGCCAGCCCGGTGTCGGCGCCGCCGTGGTCGTCAGCAGTTCGGCAGTCGCGGCTTGGCCGACGTTGGTCATCCACACACCTCACCCGAACGGCAAATCAAACCTGCGCACCAGTGACGCATGCCGTTGGGCGGCCCCCTGACTAGTGATGCTTTTATATCACAATGTTGCCGAATTACGACAAATCAAGGGCGCCGAATATCGGCTCTGTGACCCAAGCGCAATGCAGGGAAGGACCAGCGAGCTTCGTGGCTCAGAGGGGAAATTGGCCAGTATTTTCAACCGGCCCCGCGAAATACCTGAATATCAAGGTCGCGAATCTTCTTGCGCAGCGTATTGCGGTTCACCCCGAGAAGATCTGCGGCCCGGATCTGGTTGCCGCGGGTCGCGGCCAGAGTTGCCGACAATAGCGGGTGCTCAATCTCCCGCAACACGCGGTGATACAGGCCGGGAGGCGGCAATTGCCCGCCAAAGCTCGCAAAATACGAGGCGAGATGGCGTTCAACCGCAGAGGAAAGGCCATCGCTGGACTTCAGCTCATCGTCCGCGGCGAACATGCCGGGCAGGGACAACTCGGAATCGATGACCGACGACGTGATGGTCTCCTGCGGATAAAGCGCGGCCAGGCGCCGCGCCAGATTTTCCAGCTCCCGCACGTTTCCCGGCCAGCGGTGGCGCTTGAGCCGTTCCATGGCATCCTGGTCGAGTTGCTTGTGCGCCAACCCTTCGCGTTCGACCACGTCGAAGAAGTGTCGGATCAAATCAGGCACGTCCTCGCTGCGCTCCCGTAGAGGCGGCAGGCGCAGCGGCACGACGTTGAGCCGGAAAAACAGATCTTCCCGGAACAGCCCCTGTTGGATGAGAATGCGAAGGTCCTTGTTGGTAGCGGCAATGATTCGCACATTGGCCTTGATCGGGGTGCGACCGCCCACTGTCGTATATTCGCCCTGCTGCAGCACGCGCAGCAGCCGCGTCTGCGCTTCCATCGGCATGTCCCCGATCTCGTCGAGGAACAGAGTGCCGCCTTCCGCCTGCTCGAATCGTCCGGAGCTGCGCGCGTTGGCGCCGGTAAACGCACCCTTCTCGTGCCCGAACAATTCCGATTCGATCAGGTCTCGGGGAATTGCGGCCATATTGATCGCGACAAAAGGACCATTGCGCCGCTTGCCGTAGTCGTGCAGTGCGCGCGCAACCAACTCCTTGCCCGTCCCCGATTCACCGGTAATCATCACGGTGAGGTCGGTCTGCATGAGACGCGCCAGCACACGATAGATCTCCTGCATCGCCGGCGAACGGCCTACGAGAGGTATGGAGTCGAGGTTCTGCGGCTTGCTGGCAGGGCGTGCGCGTTCCTTGGGCTCGGACAAAGCGCGCCCGACGATGCCGATCAGTTCCTTGAGATCGAACGGCTTGGGAAGATATTCGTACGCGCCTCTTTCCGACGCGCGCACTGCCGTAATGAAGGTGTTCTGCGCGCTCATGACGATGACAGGCAGCTCTGGCCGCATTTTCTTGATGCGCGGCAACAGGTCAAAGGCGTTCTCGTCGGGCATTACCACGTCGGTGATGATGAGATCGCCCTCGCCTTGACTGACCCAGCGCCACAGCGTTGCGGCATTGCTGGTCGAGCGCACCTCGTAGCCCGCCCGTGACAGGGCCTGGTTGAGCACGGTGCGAATGGCCGCATCGTCATCGGCGACCAGAATGTTCCCGGCTGGCATTGCTGTTCCTTCTCAGTCAGAGACATAGGCCGCGGTGGCATCGCCCGCGTAGATGGGCATGAGCACGCGAAACACCGTGCGTCGCGGCTGCGACTCGCATTCGATGATGCCGCCGTGATCGCCGATGATCTTCGCTGCCAATGCAAGACCCAGGCCAGATCCGGACGGCTTGGTGGTGACGAACGGATCGAAGAGGTGCGGAAGCAAGTCCTCGGGCACCCCCGGCCCATTGTCTCGCACGCAGAACTCCAGCGGAAGCGCAACGCGAGTCTTGCTGCCTGGAACCGTCAGGCGCACGCCTGGCCGGAAGGAGCTCGACAGGCAGATCTCTCCGTCGGCAGCCTCCTCCCCGATTGCCTCGGCAGCATTTTTTACAAGGTTGAGAAAGACCTGGATGAGCTGATCTCGATTGGCGAGCACCGGCGGCAATGAGGGGTCATAGTCCTCGACGAACTTGATGTGGCGGGCAAAACCCGAATAGGCGAGCCGCTTGACGTGCTCGAGCACGGCGTGGACGTTGACCGGCTCTCGCTCGATCGGACGCTGATCGGTGAATACCTCCATCCGGTCGACAAGCTTTACAATGCGGTCGGCCTCCTCGCAGATCAGGCGCGTGAGGCTGCGGTCCTCATCTCCAACGGATTGCTCCAGGAGCTGCGCCGCGCCGCGAATGCCGGAAAGCGGGTTCTTGATCTCGTGTGCCAACATGGCAGCGAGCGCGATCACCGAGCGTGCCGCGCTGCGATGGGTGAGTTGGCGGTCCATCTTGTCGGCGATGGTACGTTCCTGCAGCATCACGACAATGTGGTCCGGCCGCTCCGGCACCGGGGCGACGTGGAGATCGACCAGACGCTCGCCCGGATTGCGCGGCGTGCCGAGGTCGACCCTGTATTCGTTCACGGCGGCGCCGCGCGAGCGCACCTGCTCGACGAGCGACAGCAAGGGGCTCCCAAAAGGCACGAGCTCGCGCAGAGTGTGCCGGCGCAGCAGCGTCACGGAGGCCTCGAAAAACGATTCCGCCGCTGCATTGGCGTTTGCAATAGTTCCGTCGGCGGACACCATCACCACCGGATGCGGCAATGCATCGAGCACGGCATCCGACGTGCCTGAGGGAAGGGTGGGCATCGGCTGCGGCCGGTTCATGCCGCCAGTCTCGATCCAAGGCGCATCTGCGCCGGCGCATGCGCCGGGGCCAATCCGCCCCCTGCATTCTCGGCGAACGCAGCATAGGCTTGAGCGAGATATCGTCGGACCGCGATCGGCTCCTCGGCAGTGAGGATGCGGTAGCGATGCGCCTTGGCCTGTGGTGGCGCGACGCATGCCCTTTCCGCGGCCACATCCAGTGCCCACCCGAGATGCTTGCGCGCATGCCGCCGCCCGACGTCGCGGCCGTAATGCAGGAGCATCTCCTCGTAAAGCTCGTGGATGAGCCGCAACTGGCTCTTGAGCGAGGGTATTTTTTCAGCATCCCCTCCGAGAAAGCGCGCTATCTGTCCCGGCAACCATGGCCGCCCGCAGGCTCCTCGCCCGATCATCAGACCGTCGGCGCCGGAAGCCAGCAGCGCGGCACGTGCGTCTGGGCCGCTGCGGATGTCCCCATTCACGATGACCGGAATGGAGACGCTGGCCTTGACCTCGCCCACGGCACCCCAGTCCGCCTCCCCCGCATAGAATTGGCTCCGCGTGCGGCCATGCACGGTGATCAGCCGCACGCCTTTCTCCTGCGCACGCCGGGCAAGCTCTGGCGCATTTCTGCTGCGGTCATCCCAGCCGAGCCGCATCTTGAGGGTCACCGGCACGGACACGGCTTTGACGGTCGCCTCGATCAAAGCGGCCGCATGATCGAGATCCCGCATCAAGGCGGAGCCTGATTGCGCGCCGGTCACGTACCGCGGCGGGCAACCCATATTGATGTCGATGATGGCAGCCCCCGAAGCCTCTGCTATGCGGGCCGCCTCCCCCATCCAATACGGGTCGCAGCCTGCAAGCTGCACCGCGGATACGCTGAGCCCCTCCCCCTCCACCCGCAAACGGGCGTCCCGATCCCCATTCGCGAGCTGGGCACTCGCGGTCATTTCGGAGATCACCAACCCCGCCCCGAGTCGGGCGACCAATCGCCGAAACGGCGCGTCGGTGATGCCCGACATTGGAGCAAGCAAGACCGGGTTCGGCAGGCTGATGTTGCCGACCTTGATCTGCGGAAGGCTCCAATCCTTTGATGATCCAGTAGGAATGGTATTTTGCATATCAATTAGGCGGCATCCGGTTATGCATAGAGTTTAGCCAATTATACCTCGGGCGCAAGTGCTGCACTGCAACAATCCCCTTTTGGTTTAAGTGGGAGCACAGGGATCAGAAGAGCTGTTTGCAGCGCGCGCTACGCGCGGGTAATCCCTATGCGCGCTTTGAACCTGACGGAGCCGACGTGGCCGGGAAAGTCGCAGCCGTCGTGGTAGCGGGTGGACGCGGGCTGCGGGCTGGCGGAGAGCTTCCCAAACAGTATCGGCAGATCTGCGGAGAGCCTGTCATCAGACGCGCCCTGCTCGCTTTTGCGCGACACGCGGAGATCTCCATCGTCCAACCGGTGATCCATCCAGCGGACAAAGAGCTTTACGTGGCCGCTACCCAGGACATGCGCCTGTTGCCCGCGGTCGCTGGTGCCGAGTTGCGTCAGGGCTCGGTACGGGCTGGCCTCGAGGCGCTTGTGCCGCATGCTCCGGAGCTCGTGCTGGTCCACGATGCCGCGCGACCGTTCGTGTCTGGTGCTCTCATAACGCGCGCCATCGCGGCGGCCCGCGCAAGCGCGGCGACCGTCCCGGCAATTGGCGTTACCGATACGGTCAAAAGCGTAGATGCCAGCGGAATGATCACGGGCACCGTCGACCGTACCGCTTTGCGCATGGTGCAGACCCCCCAGGCCTTTGCTTTTACACCGTTGCTCGACGCCCATCGCCGGGCACAAACGGCGGCGCGCGAAGATTTCACCGACGATGCCGCGCTTGCGGAATGGGCCGGTCTTAAGGTCAGCACCTTTCAAGGCGAAGCAGACAACGTGAAGCTCACCACCGACGAGGATTTCACGCGCATGGAGGCATGGGAGCTTGTGGCCTTGGGGGATACATGCGTCGGCTTCGGTTTCGATGTTCATCAATTCGCCGACGGCGATCACGTGGTGCTCGGCGGGGTGCGTATTCCCCACCACCGTGGGCTCGCCGGTCATTCAGACGCCGATGTTGTGTTGCACGCCATTGTCGATGCCATTCTCGGAGCGCTTGCGGAGGGGGACATCGGGGTTCACTTTCCTCCGAGCGATCCGCAATGGCGTGGCGCATCCTCGGATCGTTTCCTCAGTTTCGCGGTCGAGCGGGTACGCGCACGCGGCGGGCGCATCGCGCATCTCGACATCACCATTGTGTGCGAGGCTCCACGTATCGGACCCCATCGCGACGCCGTACGGGCGCGCATCGCTGAAATTTCAGGCATCCCGATCACGAGGATCGGGGTCAAGGCAACCACCAGCGAGAAAATGGGTTTCACCGGACGCGGCGAAGGGATGGCGGCATTCGCCACTGCGACGGTGCGTCTGCCGTGGAGCGACTGAATGGATCAGGATTTGATCGAGGAGGCCCGTGCGCTCATCGAGCTTTGCCGGAGAAAAAAGCTGA
>DATBYX010000522.1:0-22281 GCA_036513475.1 Xanthobacteraceae bacterium
ACATGCCCAAGGCACCGCTCGGCATGATCGCTCGAAATGCCGGCGCGGCTCATGAGTGAGCGCGCAGTGCGGCGAAGGTCGTGAAGGGTCCAGCCTTCCACGCCGCTCGCGTTGTCCAGCTTGCGCTTGAACGCGGAAAACCCGCCGAGGCCGTTTCGGCCGGTGGTGGTGAACACATACCCGGCCTTGCCGATCCGCGGCAGATTCTTCAGCAGACCTTGAGCCGCAGGCGAGAGCGGGCGAATGAGATCGACCTTAACCTTGTTGCGCGCCTCCGGGAGGGTCCAATCCTGGCCCTCGATTTCGGAGTGCGTCATGCCGGCTGCTTCACCACGCCGGGCCGCTGTCAGCAGCAGGAATTGGACGAAGGCGCCGAACGGCCCGGGCATAGCGCTGGCCGCCTGCCAGATGGCGCGCAGTTCATCGTCCGTGAGCATGCGAGCTCGGGCGTGCTCCTTGCCTTTCGTTCGCGCCATGCCGCGGACAATCGGGGAGCGGAATTCATCCGAGCGGCTTGCGTGCCAGTTCATGATTCGCCGCACGGTCGCCAGCGTCCTGTCCGCCATGACGGGCCCGTTCTCGTCCTCGATCTTGTCCAGCAGGCTCACGATGTCGCTGCGCCGGATGGCGTCGATCGGACCCGAGCCAAGCTCGGGATAGACGAGCCGCCTGAGCTGGTCGCGCCTCTGGCCCGCCGTGCGCAACCCTGCCGCCTCTCGGGCCAAATAATTCTCGGCGATCTTTTCGAATGTGTGCTCGGTTCGTGCAATAGCCTTGCGCTGTTGCTCGCGCCGCTCGTGCAGCGGATCCTTGTCGCTCGCAACTTGGCCCAGGAGCTTCCTTGCCTGTTTGCGGGCGCCGACAAGCCCGAGCACTCCGGCAATTTTCATTCGCCGGCTGCTCCTCGTCTCGCCCGAGCGATACTGCACCACGAACGAGCGGTGACCGTTCTTCGTCACCAGCAGCCCAAAGGCGGGCAGGTCCGTATCCCAGTAGATCGTCCGCTCGGCGCCCTGCTGCACCGTCGCTCTCTGACAGAACGCCGGGGTGAGTTTGGTCCGCATGGAAGGCCCTCCTGCTTACCGAGCACTTGCCGGGGAGTTCCCGAGTCGAATGGTCAAAAGGCCTCCGGGTAAGCAGCGGGTAAGCAGGAACGAGGCATATACTCGGAATTGATGGGAAGCAATAGGAATTGCAGAAAGCACGGCTAATTCGGCACTTCTGTCGCGCCGGTGCAAGACCGGAAAACTTTGGAGGGGAAGCGGAAGTCTATGCCCTTTGAAAGAAAGTCACGAACATGGGCGGAAGAATACGCGGGTACGATCTTGACGGCCACCGACTGGGGGCATGTAGGCGCGCATTGAAAAGCCGCCCCTCCCTCGACCAGCACCGAGGGCGTGCTGCCTTGACTTCGGGGTTAAATATAGTATCTTTATTATCGTTGACCTAGGCGGTCCCCATGCGGCTACATCCGGCCCTTGAATACAGTACGCGCGATGTCCTGCCGTTTCGCAGTGCCACGCTGTCGACACGCATCGTGCACGAGGTGCGCGAAGCCTTGTTTGCAAAGGAGCTCCGCCCCGGCGATTTTCTCGGCACCGAGAAGGACCTTGCGCAACGCTTCAACGTCAGCCGGATCGTCGCCCGCGACGCTCTGCGAACGCTGGAGGCGCAGGGCATTGTCGAGATCAAGGTCGGTTCGGGAGGCGGAGCGCGTGTAGCAAGCGGCAATGCCCGGCTGTTTGCCGAAGCGCTTGCGGTCCAGCTCGATCTAACCGGGGTATCGGTCGGCGAGATCATGGAGGCGCAACGCGCTATTGAGTCGCTGGCCGCCGAGCTCGCTGCTATCAACGCAACCCCAGGCGACCATGCGCGCTTGCGCCAGCTCGTCGAGGAGGCCGAGCGCAAGATCGATGACGTGGCGGCTTATACGCGCTGCAGCCGCGAATTCCATCTCGCTGTTGCCGAGGCCTCGCACAACCGGGTGCTGGTCGTTCAACTCATCTCGCTTCAGCACGTCTCCTGGCCGGCACACAACCCGACGCTTACCGCCGAGGTCGCGCACCGAATCCTCGATGTTCACCGGCAATTGGCACACCTCATCGAAACGCGTGATGCTGAAGGCGCCCGCAGGCTCATGGACGAGCATGTGCAGATGATCGCTGGGCGCCGCATCGCGGAGCACCGTGGCCGCGACGCAGCGGCGAGAGACTGTTGTTGAGCAAGCCCTTAAAATAAGGAGGAAGGAATAATGGCCCAACACCAACCTGGCAAAGACAAGTTCATCATCGAGCCGCACTTCCGGCTACAGGAATGGGTGGCGGAGGAGAAGGGCTATTTCAGGGATGAAGGCCTCGACTATGTGTTTCAGGAGCTGATCAAGTCGACCGACGGCTCGCACCATTACAAGGGCGACAAGGTCGGTGCGATGCAGTCATTCGAACGCGGCCGCACCTCCGACGTGAGCTGCGCCTGTCACTGGACGGTCGGGGTGGCGGCGTCCAAGGGCAAAGGGCGGCTCTATGCCGATGTCTATTCCGTGGCGCCCTCCGGCGTGTTCGTTCCCGCGGACTCGCCGGTGAAAACGCCGGAGGATCTCGCCGGCGTTCCGATCGCCGTCGGCTACCAATCGGGAAGCCACTACTCGACGATCCAGGCGCTCGAGCAGTACATGCCCGCCGACAAGATCAACCTGACCTTTGCCGACGGCATGCTGTTCCACCGTCTCGATCAGCTGATCGAAGGCAAGGCACAGGCGTCGGCGCTTTTCAGCGGGCCCTACTACTTCGCCGAGCAGCTTGGGTTTCGTAAAGTGATCGACACCACGTTCATGATTGCCAGCATGGTGACGCGCGATCCCGATCCGGCCGACTTGCGCAAGTTCTTCCATGCGCTGAGGCACGCGCAGCGTGACATCGATCTGCGGCCGGATCGATACACCCATTACTACAAGAACGAATTCCCCGAGCGGTATCACGCCATGATGGACACTCGGCGCTGGGGGCCCGGAGAGCGGCTCGTATTCGAAACGTATACCAAGCAGGTATACGATGAGACGTTCCGGTGGATTGCCGACCACGGCATCTTCGCCGACACGGGGATGGGCACGGGCGATTACGAGCAGTCGATCATCACCGCCGCCTAGCAAGCGCTGGGCTCGATCTTGACGACGTAGGATGGGCAAACGCGCCCGACAGGTCTCTGAACTAACTCGCTCGACCTTCGCGCGTTTGCCCACACGGTTCGGCCTGCCCAGCTCGCCTCCGCGTGGGCAAATCGCCCTAATCGAAAACGATGATCGACACGGCGCGCGCGATTTTGCCCACCCTGCCGCCGCGGCGCTTTATGACGTGCGGCGCCCGAGCGCAAAGCTGGCGGGAAGGGCTGGACGCCTGCTCTCCACCTCCGCTTTGGACGCCAGCTTGAGCCAGCGCTCCTGCAACATCTTGCAATTGGCGGTGACATCCGGCGAGCTCGCAATTCTCGCCCGGCGCGCGCAATCTGCAGCTTGGTCCCGACAGTACTTGGCATACGACGCCGACATCGCACGCTCTCTCACTCACCCGTACTTGCACGCGCTCCCCCCCGATGACGCGGAGGCAAGCGGAGACGATTATTTGTGGCAAGCCGGCAGAACACAAGGCTTGAGCGTTGCCGCGGAGAGAAATTGTCGGGAGCTGTTGTATTGTGGTTACAGCTTGTGGCCGCACCTCAGCAATGCTGGTATTTGCGGATTGCTTGCGGTGATTCTACCATTGCGTCCTGCCTGATCGGGATGAGCCGGCGATGAACGCATTCCATGACGCGGCCTACAACATGGCGGCCGTCAGCGCGACCGTCGCGCTCTATCGGGCGCTGATCAAAAAGGGCGTCCTGGCGCGAGAGGAAGCAGTGCGGATCCTGCTCGACGAAGCGGTAGCCCGGGCAATCCAGGCGGAAGCACAGACGCCAGGCGCAGGGGTGAGCAAAACCACGATGGACATCAATCGCCAATGCGCGGAAATCCTGAAATTCATCGCCGAGAAGCTCTGATGGCGCATCCGGCATGATGCCCTCAGCAGGCACAGGGGCGCCCCCTCGGCCGCCCTCAGAAGTGCATTGCTGACGTAGGCCGGAGGTATAGCTCGGGTCCGCCAGCGTGGGGGCGGGTTTGCAACCTTCCCCCCGGCACGACAACAAAAATCGGAATTTGCTGCGGGATAGAAACGATGCGCGCTGAAGACTTGAAGGTCCTGCGTGAGCATATGGTCGCGGAAATCTCCGCCGACGCTGCCCGGGTGCGGGAATTGACCGGCAAGTCGAGACTTGACGAACGCGTCATGGCGGCAATTGCCAAGGTCCCGCGACACGAATTCGTGCCGATCGAGCTTCAGCCATTGGCCTATGCGAACATGCCGCTTCCGATCGGATGCGAGAAGACGATCTCGCAGCCCTTCATTGTAGCGTTGATGACGGATCTGCTCGACATCAGTGCCGAGGATGTGGTGCTCGAGATCGGCACCGGCCTTGGTTATCAGGCGGCGATCCTCGGAGAGCTCGCACGCAAGGTGTACAGCATGGAAATCATCGAGGAGCTCGGCACACAAGCCAAACAGCGCCTGCACCGCCTGGGCTTCACCAATATCGAGACCAGAATGGGCAATGGCTACCATGGCTGGTCCGAGCACGCGCCATTCGACAAGATCATGCTGACCGCAGCTCCGGACCTCATTCCGCCGCCGCTGCTTCATCAATTAAAATCCGGCGGCAAAATGGTCCTGCCTGCCGGGCTGCCGGACGCGCAGCAGCTTCTGCTGGTGCAAAAGGACGAGAGCGGAAAAGTGGGGACAAAGGAGATTTTGGCCGTGCGGTTCTCGCAGCTGGAGGAAACCGAGCCGGGCTGATGCCATCCGCAAGGAGGCGCCGGACCCTCGCGGGGATACGGCGAGCCGTAGCCCGGATTGAGCCCTAAGCGAAATCCGGGGCGAGCGTCCCCGGGATGTCCGCTTACGTTCCCATCCGGGCTACGAACGAGCAGCTGACGAACCGCTGCGAATTCGGGTATGCTCGCAGCTGCATCTCGCCGCTGCACTGATGTGCAGTTCGATGCACGCAAAGCGCGTCGCGTTTCAAGCTGAACAGCGGCCATGTTTTGGTTGATGCTCGGAGGGCTCACATGAACAAGTTCAGGATCGCCAACGTCGCCACGATGTCTCTTGCCGCATTCGCCGCACTCGCCCTGACCCCCCAGTGGGTTACGTCCACTCTGCATGGGCCGCTGGCGCATTCGACCGCACAGGCCAAAGACATGGACATGGAGGCCGTGCCAACGCTCACGGCGGAAGGAATTCGAACGGTTCAGCAGGCGCTGCAAAAGAAAGGGTTCGACCCTGGGCCGATCGACGGGATCATGGGACCGCAAACAGAGCAAGCCGTCCGCAAGTTCCAGGATGCCTACGGCATCAGCACGAGCGGCCGCATCGACAACCAGACGCTCTACGCGCTGGGTCAGACGCAATTGGCCAGCGAACCGAAGCCATAGCCGGCCATATTGCGGCGGATTATCCTGCTCGCACAGTGTAGTGCGGGTTACCAGAAGTAGGGCATGGCCGAGGCTGGCGTAACCCGTCGTGCAAGGCGATTACGCTGCGCTCATCCGCCCAGCGCGGTACGCGCTCATGCCCTCTCGGTAAGCCGCAAGCCGATCAGCCGGTCCAGCGTGGCCTGATCCTTACGCAGTTCCTCCGAGCTGCCACTGTAGACGATTGTGCCGCGCTCCAGGACGATCACATCATGCGCGAGCGAGAGCGCGATCTCGGCGTGCTGCTCGACCATGATCAAGGCGGTGCCTTCCTGGGCCGCCATTCGATTGATGGCGGCTGTGAGCTCCTCGACGATGATAGGGGCAAGGCCCTCCAGCGGTTCGTCAAGCAAAAGCAGCGCCGGATTCGTCATCAGGGCGCGCGCGATCGCCAGCATCTGCTGCTCCCCGCCGGAAAGATGATTGCCCCTGCTGGCGCGCCGCTCGGCGAGCCTGGGAAAGAGGTCGAACACCGCCGCCAGATCCCAGCGGCCGCTGCGCGCCGCAACCGTGAGGTTTTCTTCAACGCTCAGGGAAGGAAAAATCTCGCGCTCCTGCGCTACCCACCCCAGACCATCGCGCGCACGCCAGTGCGGAGCCAGGCGCGTGAGATCACGCCCACGCCACCTGATGCTGCCATGACTGACGCGAGCGTGACCCATGATAGCGAGAATAAGCGTCGTCTTGCCGACCCCGTTACGCCCGAGCACGGCGAGGCTGCCCGCATGCGCAACCTCGAAAGTAACGCCATCGAGCACGACAGCCTCGCCGTAGCCCGCACGCAGATCGCAAACAGCGAGGAGCGCCCCGGACGCAGATTCAGGCATGCCGTGTTCCGCGCCCCAGATAAACCTCGCGCACCCGCTGGTCCGCGGCGATTTCCTCCGGCGTGCCCTCGACCAGAATGCGCCCGCCGACCATCACGATGATGCGTTTTGCAAATCGAAAAACGAGGTTCATATCGTGCTCGATGAACAAGACAGTCATGTCCTGGGAGAGATTTTCTATGGCCGAGAACAGGGCGGCGCTCTCCCCCTGCGGCACCCCCGCCGCGGGCTCGTCGAGCAGCAGCACCGAAGGCTTCGCCGCGAGCGCCATCGCGATCTCCAAGAGTCGCTGTTGGCCATAGGCCAGCTCACGGGTGGGCCGATAGGAGCTCGCCGCCAGCTCCATCGAGACAAGAATTGCGTGCGCCTCTTCGATGACTTCACCGTATGACGGAAGTGTTCGCCACCAGCGCCCGGAGCATCCCCGCCGCTCACAGACCGCGAGCGTCACCGCCTCCAGGGCGTTGAGATGCGGGAACAGGGTGTTGATCTGAAATGTTCGGACCAGCCCCCGTCGCACGCGCTCCGCAGGCTCGAGCAGGGTGATGTCCTGCGCCCCGAGTAAAATCTGGCCGTGGTCGGGCTTCAGCATGCCGGTGATCAGATTGATCAGGGTCGTCTTGCCCGCGCCGTTCGGGCCGATCAGCGCATAGCGTTCCCCGCGCGGAAGCTCGAGCGTGACGTTCCTCGCAACTCCAAGCGAGCCGAAGCTCTTGTCCAACCCCCGCGTGGCAAGCGCGAGCATGCTCACGCGCGGCGCCAAGCTGCCGGCAGCAGCCTCGCCAAGCCGCCGAGAATGCCATTGGGCAGGAACATCACGACCCCGATCAGGAGCATCCCAATCCAGAAGTACCAGTATTGCGGATTGACGCCAGAGAACTGATCGCGCGCCACCATATACACGACCGCACCGACAATCCCGCCATAAAGCCGTCCGGCTCCGCCGAGTATGAGAACAACCAGGACATCGGCCGACCGCTGGAAGCTTAACGTCTCCAGCGAAACCGTTTCGCTCGTCTGCGCGAGCATTGCGCCCGCGACCCCAGCCATCACCGCTGCAATGGTGTAGACCTTGCGAATGTGCGCTCGGGTGTCTGCTCCGATCGCCGGCATGCGGAGCGCGTTTTCACGAATGCCGCGCAAGGCAAGCCCGAACGGTGAATTGATAAGGCGGCGCGCCGTCAAAAATGCCAGCACCAGCACCACAAGCGCGTAGGCGTATGCGACGTAGCCGTAGAGATCGAACTCGAACAGCCCGAGCAGCTTCCACATGCGCACCCCTTGCAGGCCGTCCGCGCCGCCGGTCAGCCAGCTCGCGCTGTTCGCTGCTTCCGCCAGCAATACTCCAAATCCGAGCGTGATCATGATCAATGCGAGGTGCCGGAATCGCGCAATGACAATGCTGCTGAGGTAACCCAGCAGTCCGGCGGCAACCGCCGCAATAACGAGCCCGCTCACCGGGTCGCCCCACCCCCATTTTGAGATCAGCCCGGCGGTGTAGGAGCCAAATCCGAAGTAAGCGGCATGTCCGAGCGAAACGATCCCGGCATAGCCAAGAATGAGATCGAGCGAGAGTGCAAACAGCCCGGTGATCGCGATCTGGCTTGCCAGAATGAGGTAGCTCGGCGCCAAGACAAAGGGCAGCAGCGTTGACAACCAGAACAGGATCTCGAGCGGCTGCCACATGATCTGCGCCTGGAGAAAACGCTGCGGCTCGCCGGGGGCGGCGGAGATCATGGTTCAGCGCCTTCCGAACAGCCCCACCGGTCGCCACATGAGCAGTACGAGCATGACGAGATAGATCAGAAAGGCGCCCAGCTCGGGCACATAATATTTGCCTGCCATGTCGCTGATGCCGAGGACGATCGCCGCCGCGAACGATCCGGCGATTGAGCCGAGCCCGCCCACGGCTACGACGATCAACACAAAGACGAGAAAGTTGAAAGCAAAAGCATGGTCCAGGCCGACGATCTCGACCGCAAGCGCGCCCCCGAGCCCGGCCAATCCGCTTCCCAATGCGAAGGCGATGGCAAACACGCGATCGACATCGATCCCGAGCCCGCGCGCCATGCGCTGGTTATCGACTGCGGCGCGCACCTGCGCGCCAAAGCGCGTATATTCCAGTGCGACTATCAGAACGACGCTGACCAGGAGCGACATGGCAATCAGAAAGAGCCGGTAAACGCCAAAGCTCTGGCTCAGGATTGAGACACTGCCTCGCAGATAGGAGGGCAGTTTCACCGACTGCTGGACCGTTCCGAAGAAATAGGCAGCCGCCGCCACGGAGACAAAAACGATACCGATCGTAAGAAGGCACTGATCGAGCTCGCTCGCGCGATAGAGCCGGCGATACAGAATGCGCTCCACAAGGACGCTCAAAAATGCGGCTGCGAGAAACGCCGCCGGCAAGGTCGCCAAGAACGGCCAGTCGAGCGAATCGGTCAAACCAACTGCAACGTACCCTCCGAGCATCGCAAAGCTGCAATGCGCCAAGTTGATGAAGTTCATCATGCCGAGGGTCACAGAGAGCCCAACCGACAGCAGGAAGAGCAGCATGCCGTAGGCGATGCCGTCGAACAGCACGCCCAAGGCGGAAGTCATCATGCCGGACATGTTGCCCGCCATTCCGGGAAGCGAGCGCCGCGAGGAAGCCCGCAATCCCTGACCATGAAGAGCCGGATGATGGCGAGGACTGGGGTTGTCGATTTCGGGCTCTACTGCTTCAGCCGCGCCTTGAAGGGATCCTTGACGTCGGGGATCTTGTCGAACTCCACATTGCGCAACTCACCGCCGGCACGCTCCACTCGCCGGATGTAGACGGTCTGAACGACATCGCGCGTGTCCGGGTCGATGGACATCATCCCGCGCGGGCTTTCCCAGCGCATGCCTTTCGCCGCCGCGACCAGGCTTTCACCGTCGCCCTTGTCGCCGGTCTTCTGCAGGGCTTCGTAGATGACGTGCATCCCGTCATATGCCCCGACCGAGAACATGTCCGGATTGCGTCCGAAACTCTCCTTGTACATCCGCACGAACGCAGCATTCATGTCGGATGCGTGACTGACGTCGTAGTGGAAAACGGTAATGATGCCGAGGGCAACATCTCCCATGCTCTTGAGCGCATCCTCCGAGGTCAGTTCTCCCTGCCCGAGCACTCTCGTCTGTTTCGGATCGATGCCGCGTTCGGCCAGTGCTTTGCCGATCGCTGCCGGCTGCGGGCCGCCGGGCGTCCAGGCATAAATGGCTTCGGCGTTGCTGTCCTTTGCCCGCTGCACGAACGCCGAGAAGTCCTGATTTGCAACGGGGTAGCGCGCTGCGCCGACGATCTCCCCGCCGGCATCCTTGAACCCCCTTTGGAACGCCGCCTCGCCGTCGTGGCCCGGACCAAAGTCGGACACCATTGTGTAAGCCTTGCGGATGCCCTCCTTGTAGGCCCACGCACCAAGGGTCTCGTTGAGCTGCGGCACCGTGAACGAGGTGCGCACCATGTACGGGGATTTGGTCGTGATAATCGCGGTGGCCGCATTCATGTTCACCATGAATTTCTTCGCCTGGGCCGAAACATCGCCGACCGCGAGAGCATTGGGCGTGAGCGCAAACCCGGCAAGCACGTCCACCTTGTCGCGCACAATCAGCTCCTGTGCGAGACGTTTGGCCACATCGGGCGCGATACCGCCGGTGTCCCGGCGGATGAGCACGACCTTCTTCCCGGCCACGGTGTCGCCGTGCTGGCGCAAGTAGAGCTTGATGCCGTTATCCATTTGCGCGGAAGGATCGGCGAACTGTCCGGAATAGGCGAGGATCAGTCCGATCTTCACCGTCTCCTGCGCGGCCGTCGACGCGATCGCGCCCATTGCCGCCGCAGCAATGAAGACTGCAACCAGAGCCTTACCCATTCCTTTCCTCCCGGTCGGGTGCTTGTTCCATCCCTTCCCACGGAGCGCTCGCGTAAGGTGGTTTCAAAGCCGCCCCTGGCGCAGCAATACCATCACCCTCCGCTCGCGCTCGCGGGATCCTTGACGTTGTCGATCTTGTCGAACGGAACGTTGACCAGCTCGCCCCCGATCTTCTCCACTCGCCGGATATAGATCGTCTGCACCACATCGCGTGTCTGTGCATCGATGGACATGGGCCCGCGCGGGCTGTCCCAGCGCATCCCCTTGGCGGCGCCAACCAGCGCGTCGGCGTCGGTGTTCCCGTTCGTCTTCTTGAGCGCTTCGTAGATGGCGTGCATGCCGTCATA
This sequence comes from Xanthobacteraceae bacterium, assembly GCA_036513475.1. GTDB lineage: Bacteria > Pseudomonadota > Alphaproteobacteria > Rhizobiales > Xanthobacteraceae > VAZQ01. The sequence continues at coordinate 10,628 of DATBYX010000522.1, forward strand.
GCCGCCGATGGAGAAAAAGTCAGGATTGCGTCCATGCATTTGGTTGAACGCTTGCACGAACTCCAGATTCAGCGGTGCGGTGCTCTTGTAGTCGTAATGCCAGGCAGAGATCATGCCGAGAGCTGAGTCTCCCATGGACTTGAGAGCCTGCTCGCTGGTGGTTTCGCCCGAGCCAAGCACTTTGGTCTTGTTCAGGTCGATGCTGCGCTCGGCCAGGGCCTTGCCGAGCGCAGCTGGCTGCGCTCCTCCGGGCACAAAGATGTAGATGCATTGCGGATTGAGGTCCTTCGCACGCTGGACGAAGGCCGAGAAATCCGGATTGGCCACCGGAAATCGAACAGATCCCACGATCTCGCCGCCGCCCTTCTTGAACGCCCGTTGAAACGCCGCCTCGGCGTCGTGTCCCGGCCCGTAGTCGGACGCCATGGTGTAGCACTGCTTGATTCCGTTGTTGGCGGCCCAAGTGCCGAAAGTCTCCATCACCTGCGGCAGGGTCACCGAGGTACGAATCATGTAAGGCGACTTGGTGATGATCACCGAGGTCGCCGCGTTCATTACGACCATGAATTTCTTCGCCTGCGCCGATACGTCGGCGGCGGCGAGCGCATTCGGAGTGAGCACAAAACCGGCGAGGAGATCCACGTTGTCGCGCACCACCAGCTCCTGCGCGAAACGCTTGGCAATGTCCGGAGCAGGCCCGCCGACATCTTTGCGAATAAGCTCGATCTTCTTTCCCGCAACCGTGTCGCCGTGCTGCTTGATGTAGGTCTTGATGCCGTTGTCGAGCTGGGTCCCGGCATCGGCAAATTGGCCGGAGAGAACGTTGATCAATCCGATCTTTACGGTCTCCTGCGCAAGCGCTGTTGCGAGGCCCATTAACAGCGCGGCGGCGCATGCCACAACTCCGAGGATTTGCTGCATAGCGTCCTCCCAAAGTGGTTTTTTGAGAAAACCTCGCCCAAACTCTAGTAGGGAAACCGCACGGGGTCGACTCCGTAGCCCGTCACCCCATATTTCCGCCGCATCCGGCATGTCTGCTCCACCACTTGCTCACCCCCCGCAGGCCTGATGCGTTCCATTCTCATTCCGCTGATCGGCATTGCCACCCTGCTGTTCTCAGATTTGTGCGCAGACGGTGCGCGCGCGGAGCTGCGAACCGACGGAACACTGCGCATCGAATGGGAGGTGAAGAACCGTTTTCGCCTGTTCCGACACGAAGCCGATTTCCAACGCCACGTGGCCGCGGCGCACGGAGATGGTGTGCTTGCCGCGGAGCGGCGCCTGGCCCGTGCGACCGATGGGCGCGGCTGGGCGCGCGACGTGGTGGACCGGCTGTGCGTGGATCGTGCTGGCAATCTGCTCGAAACCTGCGAGCGGGACGGCGAGCGCGAACTCTACCTCTCGCCCCGCGATCACCGCATCGGTGTTGCTCTCGCGGGGACGGTGCCGCCGAACAATGGCTGCGTCTGGAGCTTCCATGAGGAGGGTGCTCCGGTACGAGAGATGAAGGCGGACTGCCGCGAGGAGGTCCATGCAAGGGTGCGCTATGGCCGCCCGACGGTATCGGCGGTCAATATCGTTCGTTCCGACGGGACCGCGCAGCGACTCATTGCCGAGATTCAGGTGCGCGATGTGCTGATTGCCGGAATGGGGGATTCCATCGCCGCCGGAGAAGGCAATCCTGACCGACCGATCCGGTTGTCGGACGAGGGCTTTTGTTTCAAACGCCTGGGCGGAGGCGAATATTTCAGACCGGGCCGAGCCGGCTTCGGCGGAAACAAATCCTGCTCCGCGGTCCCAGGGGAGCTCGGTTTCGATGCATGGGCACGTCAGAGCGCACGCTGGCTCAGCGGTCCTTGCCATCGTTCCCTCTACAGCTATCAGACGCGTACCGCACTTGCCCTGGCGGTCGAAAACCCGCATCTCGCGGTCACATTCATTCCGCTCGCTTGCTCAGGTGCCACGGTCGACATTGGATTCCTGGGCAGCTTGCGCATCCTGGAATGCCCGATGCCGGGCACGGGCAGCGCATGTGCGCGATCGGTCCGCGCGCAGGTGCTGGACCTCGCGGAGGTGATGGCGACCGCCCGCCGTCAGAATCCTTCTCGGGCGCTCGATCTGGTGCTGCTCACGCTGGGAGCGAACGACGTGTTGTTTTCCGGGTTGATGGCAAATGTGGTCATCGAGCCGGGGACGGAACGCACCCTCCTCACCAAAGCAGGCAAGTTAGTTTCGTTCGAGGAGTCACAGCGGATTCTGGATCAGGAGCTACCCCGCAATTTTGCGCGGGTTCGCACGGCGCTCAAGCCATTCGTGGGTGGTGATCTCTCCCGCGTGGTTTTCCTGACTTACGCCAATCCTGTATTGGCGAGACCCAACACCCCGTGCCCCGGCGGACGGGATGGCTTCGACGTGCACCCGGCTTTCGGCGCGGACGGCGAGGGGCTGCGTCGTGCGGTCGATTTCGTCGCGCATCATTTTCTTCCGCGCATGAAGACGCTCGCGCGCTGCGAGGATCCCAGAAACTGCCGGGACCGTTCCACCGAGACCATGACCTTCGTGGATGCGCACCAGCATGCCTTCGAGTTTCACGGTTTATGCGCGCGCTCCGCCGATGATCCTGCATTCGATCGGCAATGCTTCTCCGGGCACGCGGAGGCGTTTCGAGACGGTCTGACCAGAGCGGCGACCGACCCGATGTCGTGCGGATACGCTCCCAGCGAGTTTCGCCCTTACGCCTCGCGGGCACGCTGGATTCGCACCGCCAACGACAGTTACTTGACTGCCATGACCTACCCGGAAGGCCTGCCCCTCATCTTGCAACCGAGCGATTTGCACGACGCAATCTGGGCCATCTTGGCCGTGGTTTACGGCGGTGCCATTCATCCTACTGCGGAGGGCCATGCGGCCATGGCAGATGCTGCTCTCCCTGCCGCGCGTCAGGTGATTGGAGTGGGTGCGCCCTCCGCGGCTGTGCGCAGCGAGCCGTCGCCCGCATCAAATCTGCTCGCGCCCCCATTACCGGCCTCCGCGCGTTAGGAATTTGTAGGGGCGGGTTTGTAACCCACCCCCTATGTGCGTAGGGGCGAGGCACGGCCTCGCCCTGTTTCAGCATGCGGCGCGGAGGATAGAGGGCGACCTAGGTCGCCCCTACGAAGGGGCGCGCCAATCAGGCGCGGCCCGCTACTCCCAGCTTCTTCTGCAGGCTGGTCGATGAGGTCGTATACTGAAAGACGAGCCGCTTGTCCGGATAGACGTAGTGGAACGCTTTCTGCGCCATCAGCGCGCCTTCGTGGAAACCCGACAGGATCAGCTTGAGCTTGCCGGGATACCAATTGATATCGCCGATGGCGAAGATCCCGGGCATGCTCGATTCGAATGCCGCCGTGTCGACCAGGATATACTCCCCGTCCTTCATCTCCATGCCCCAGTTGCCGACGGGCCCCAGCTTCATGGTGAGGCCAAAAAACGGGAGCAAGGCGTCGCAGGCGATCTCGAAATTCGAGCCGTCGTTGCGCTTGACGATGGCTTTCGCGATCTGCCCGGCGTCGCCTTCTATCGACGCGACTTGACCAAGAACAAAATCGATCTTGCCCTCGCCTACGAGCGCCATCATTTTGTTGACGCTGTCGGGCGCTGCCCGAAACTCGCTGCGCCGATGCAGGAGCGTGAGGTGCTGTGCGAGTGGCGCGAGGTTGATGGTCCAGTCCAGCGCTGAGTCGCCGCCGCCAACGATCAAGAGGCGTTTGTCGCGAAACACCTCCATCTGGCGAACAGAATAAAATACGGACGAGCTCTCGTAAGCCTCGATGCCCGGAATCGGCGGACGCTTGGGTTGGAATGACCCACCACCGGCTGCGATCACAATCACCTTGACCTCGAACACCTTGCCGCGGTCCGTCGTCACTCGAAACAAAGGATCGCCGATCCGTTCGATGGTCTCCGCCATCTCCTGAAGATGAAACGTCGCCCCGAACGGCTTGATCTGGGCCAGCAACGCGTCACAGATGCCCTGGCCGGTGATGTAAGGGATGCCCGGAATATCGTAGATCGGCTTCTCCGGATAAAGCTCGGCGCACTGGCCGCCGATCTTGTCGAGAATATCGATCACGTGCGCCTTCATATCGAGCAGACCGAGCTCAAATACTGCGAACAGCCCGCAGGGCCCCCCACCAATGATGAGGACGTCGGTCTTGATAACTTCAGTCATGACTGCTCGCAGAGCGGAATTCTGTGCTAACCCTGACGTTCCGGCGTCCGCACGACCAGCCCCTCCAGCTCGGCCGTGATCTTGATTTGGCAGGACAAGCGCGAGTTCGGCTTCACTTCATACCCGAAGTCGAGCATGTCCTCCTCCATGGGAGACGGCCCTCCGACCACGGCGCGCCAGTTTTCTTCGACATACACGTGACACGTCGCGCAGGCGCAAGCTCCTCCACATTCCGCGTCGATGCCGGGAATCCCGTTCTTGATCGCAGTCTCCATTACGGTTGCGCCGACCTCGCCCTCGACGGTGCGGGCGGTGCCTTCGCAGTCGATATACGTGATCTTTGGCATGTCGGAGGGGAAAGACGACTGAGATTCTGGCGTACGCTGGCGCTGCTATAGCGGCTCGCTGGAGAGCGCGCCAGATAGTGGCTAAGGCAGCGGCTGAGGCGGACGCGAATGTCCGAAGCTGCGCGCCCTCGTCGCAACGAAGGGCGCCCGAATAGCACCGCGTGACAACCTGCTCATTCCAGCAGGTCCCAATTGTTATGGTGCAGCCAGCAATACCCTGATGGCGGCGCGCGCTTCCAGGATGGCGCGGCCAAGCTGCTCAAAATTGCGAGCCAGCTTTTCAAAACCCGATTCTTGTGCAGCAAGTGCGTATTCCTCCGCCGTCGCAGTAACTTTCCAGGCTCCTATTCCGCGTGCAGAGCCCTTAAGTGTGAGCGAGGCGAGTCGCCGAGCTCGGGCGGGCGCGCTTGATGTGCGCCGATAGAGTGTCCGCTTGCCGGCCGAAGAGTCGCAGAACTTCACGCGCCAGATTCACTTGACCGAAAGTCATCCGGTCGAGATGTGCGAGATCGATGGCAGGTTGCGCTCCGGCCGCTGCTGCCGCAACACATGGCTCTGCCGCTCTCACCGCGTCCTGCGGAGGAGCCGTGGTACTGCCCGGCTGGGGCGGCATGGGGCCTGTTGCCTTTCTGTCCGGCTGGAACATGGATGCGGCTGCCTTGCTGCGTCCAAAGCTCGTCGACAATGGTCAGGGCGGCGCAAACTGCGATTGCTTGCCGACCCAGGGTTCCACATCTGGTTCCGCACCAGCCCTCCCCTGGCCGGGTCACCGTCCAGCCCCCGCAAGATTTCACTGTGATTACTGGGGGTTAGTTGTTCCTGCTGGGGGAGGCTCCGGTCCGATTCGGGCCGGTGCGGCAAGCCGACGACGTGCCTGCCGGATTATGTAAACCATCAATTTGTGCTAGGACTGCGAGGGACCGCCCGCGTTAACGATGATTAAAGAGACCTTAACGAGCGGTTTCCTTCGGTCTGCCAAGCCGATAGGATAAGTTACGGCGGTGAAAGGATTGCGCGGCGCGTAAAACTGCCGGCTGCCCGAGGGGGACCGGGGGCGATTTCTGTTAGCGCGCTCGTTGCGCCGTCAGGAAAATTCCTGCCGCGGCTCTGGTCAAGCGTAGAACGAGGCGACGACCAATGGCGAACACTCCCAAGAAGATCAAGGATCCGACCGAAGCAGCGCTGTCGGCGATCCAAGATGCGCTTTCGATTCGGGACGAGGTGACGCCCGACTCGCAGTCCAGCGCTGCGCCGGCGATGGAGACGCAAACCGAGGCACCTGTTGCCGAAGAGGGGAGCTTCGAGCCGCCTTGGCGCAGGACGCGTCCCGCGCCGCCCGAGGACCAGGAATTCGCACCGGAAGTGCACCCTCCGCAGGAGGAGCCCGCATTGCGCCGGCCGGCGAACGACGATCGGGAATCGATCGGACAGATCTTGCGCAGCCTGCAGCGCAGACCAGCGCGAACCTCCTACCAGATCGCCACGGTTTTCGCCATCGCGTGGGTGGTGGTCGGCCTCATCCTCGGTTGGATGTACCTCCCGCAATTGGAGGGAGCGCTGTCTCCCACGGGACTGACGGCACCGGTATTGGCGGTGCTCGCCGCTATCTTCCTTGCTCCCATCATCTTCTTTTACGCGCTCGCGCACATGGCGTGGCGGTCCCAGGAATTGCGGCTCATTACGCAGTCCATGGCTGAAGTCGCCATGCGCCTCGCCGAGCCGGAAACGATCGCGCGAGAATCGATAGTCACGGTCGGCCAGGCGATCCGGCGCGAAGTCGCCGCCATGGGCGACGGCGTCGAACGCGCGTTGGCCCGCGCGGGCGAGCTCGAGGCGCTGGTGGCCAACGAGGTATCGGCACTCGAACATGCCTACAACGACAACGAAGTGCGTATCCGCGCGCTGCTGCAGGACCTGGGCAGCCAGCGCGACACGCTCGTCGGCCAAGCGGCCCAAATCCGTGACGCGATCAACAGCGTTCATCTCGATCTGGGTCACGATATCTCGCAGATCAACGAGCTCGTTGCCGAACAGGTCAATGAGGCGTCGCGGCGGATCACGCATACCTTGGCCGAGAAGGCCGAGCACATCACGCGCGCTCTCGGCCACGCCGGAGATACAATGATCCAGACGCTGGGCGAGCGCGGGGGCGACCTGCTCGAACGGCTCGAGACAACCAGCCGGGAGACCGCGCAGGCGATTGCTGGCGCCAGCGACCGTCTGGCCTCCACGCTGAATTTCAAGACCGATCACATCGGCGATGAGTTCACCGAGATCACTGCCAATCTTCAGCACATGATGTCGGTGCGGCTCGAGCGCATCACCGAGGGCTTCGCCCAGAAGTCCGCGGCGGTACTGGATATGATGACCAATCGCTCGCAGGAGATGACGGACCTCGCGATCGAGACTGGAAATCAACTCGCCGAGACCATTTCGGGCCGCATCGAGGAGGTGAATACTACCCTCAAGAACACCGGCGATTCGCTCGTCCTTGACCTCAGCCTGCGCGGCGGCGACGTCGTTTCCAAGCTGGAACAGACCGGCGCGCGCATCACTGACACAATCTTGCAGCGCAGCCAGCGGGTGAGTGACGAGCTGCGCGACAGCGTGGACTCCCTTGGCGAGATGATCGGCAACCGAGGCGATGCGGTGCGCGAAATGATCGCCGCACGGCTGCAGTCCTTCGAGGACATGTTCAATCACGGCGGTGCCGAGCTGGCCGAACGGATCGCGCGCGATTCCACAACGCTGGGCAACCTTATCACGCGCCATCTGGCCGAGTTCGACCGGACGGTGAAGACCTATGGCGGCGAGATGGTTGAACGGCTGGGTGAGCGTACCCAGGAGATCTCGGCCGCAATGCGCGATTACCTGGACAATTTCGATACCCGCGTGACCACCAAGTCGGCGGAGGTCACCGCCAGTCTTGATCAGCAGTTCGCACGCTTCGGCGATTCCCTGGATGGCCGCGCACAAACGCTCAACGAGGCGCTCGGATCGCGGGTATTGGACATCGCCAAGACCATGGCCGAGGGCGGCAAGGAGGTAGTCGGCGCGCTGGACAAGCGCATCGCGGACGTCACCGATGTCATCAACGTGCGCGGCGCCAAGCTCGCAGAAAGCATCGGCGAGAAGATCGATGACATCGACAAGGCACTCGGTGTCCACGCCATGGAAGTGGCCAACAATCTCGATACGCGCATTGGGCGGTTTGAGGAGCTCCTCGTCGGACGCGCCGAAACGGTGACCAGCGAGATTGAAGCGCGCACCCAATCGGCCACAGAGCTCCTGGTCGCCCGCACCGAGCATCTCAGCGGCGCGATCAAGAGCAGTGCCGGAGAGGCCGCGCAAGCGCTGGAGCAGCTGACCAATTCCACCACCCAGTCGCTCAGCACGCGCGTGGAGCAGCTCAGCACTCTGATCAAGACAACCACTGCGGAAAGCGAGCGCTCGATCGGCAACCTGACGCACTCTGCTTCCAATCTCATCGGCACCCGGCTCCAGCAGCTGAGCGAGGCCATCAAGACGGACGCCAGCGAAGCAGAACGATTGCTCAGTCAGGTGACCGCCAATACGACGGCAGCAATCCGCTCGAGCACGCACGATGCCGAGCGCGTGATCACCGGAATGTCTACCGGCGTGAGCAATGTCCTCAAGCAGAACGCCGGTGACGTGGAGCGCACGCTGCTCGCCCTGAGCGCCGAGGTCGCGCGAAATTTCGTCGGCAAGGCCGACGAGATCTCGACTGCCGTCAGCCAGCGCGCCGCCGAGATGACCCGCATCATCGACGACAAGTCAAGCGGGTTGCTTGGCGCGCTGACTGCGAAGAGCCAGGAGTTCGCCGTTGAAGTGGGCCGGGTTACCGAGCACGCGGTCAAGGCGATCGAGGTCAAAGGCTTCACCTTCACCCAGACCATGATGGACAACAGCGAGCAGATCGCGCGCCTCATCAACGAAGCGAGCCATGCCGCTACTGGAGCGGTCAGTCAGTCGCTCCAGCAGCTTCAAAGCGACCACAGCAGCGCAGCTCAGACGACCAGCGAAGCCGTCGCGCGTTCGGTCAAGGAGCTGCGCGAGACCGCCGAGATGGCCACGCAGGGCGCCTCGAAGACCATCGCGCGCACGCTGCGCGAGCTGCAGGATTCCACTCAGGCGGCGGTCGAGCAATCAAAGCAGAGCGCGTCCGCCGCGGTTTCCGAGATTCTGGAGACCCAGAACATGCTGCGCTCGGATACCACCGCCCTGTTCGAGCGCCTGCGCGAAGCCAACATTCTGCTGCAGGAAGTTTTGAGCGGTGCGCATGAGAACATGAGCGAGATCGAAAGCACGTTGGTGACGCGGGTTGCCGACTTTGTCTCCGCCATGAACGAGGTCGCGCAAAAAACCGGTACTGCAAACAGCGAAGTGGAGCGCAACATCACCGGCTTCCAGACCATGGCCGCGCAAACCATTTCGGATCTCACCCAGCTCGCTACCCAGTTCGACGCGCACGGCCGTTCGCTGGCGGAGGCCGTAGCTCTGATCGATACCAGCAATCGGCGCACCGAGGGGGCGATCACCGAGCGGCGCAATTCATTGCAGCAGCTGATCGCCACGCTGGAGGAGAAGAGCAACGATCTTGAGCAACGGCTCACGCGCTTCGCGAGCGTGCTCGACGAATCGCTGGAAGGAGCAACTGATCGCGCACGCGAGATCGCCCGCCTGACCGCCGATGCGACGACAGGCGGGGCTCGGGCCATTGCCGAGGGCTTCGAGTCGATCCGCAGCAATGCCGAGGATGAGCGCAAGCGCATGGGCGAGGCCCTCCACACGATCTACGAGGAAGCCACTTCCGAATCGAATACGATGTTCGCGCAGGCGGCCCAGCGTTTCGCCGATGTGCTCCAGGGCCTCAAGAGCATGGCCTCGGAGATGCAGCATGAGCTCGAGACCACGCGCGCCGAGCTGCGCAGGGGCGTGCTCGAGCTGCCGCAGGAGACCGCGGATAGTGCTGCCCAGATGCGCCGCGTGATCGTCGACCAGATCGAGGCCCTGGCCGAGCTCAACCGCATCGTTGCACGGCATGGACGCGGCATGGATGCCGTTGAGCCCGCCATTCGGCGAGCTGAGCCAATGAATGCGGGGCTCCGCCGGGTGATACACGATGAGGCCGAGGCCGTACTCACCAACGGCGGGCCGCGGGCTGAGCCCCCTCGCCAACGTGCGGACATCACCGGCGTGAGCGCGCCGGCGATTGCGGGCCGTCGCGCGGAGGCACCCCCGGTCAGTCCTGCGCAACCGGCGGTGGGGGGACGCGCCGGCTGGCTCTCCGAGCTGCTCACGCGGGCGTCACAGGAGCCGGAGCCTGCCGAGCCGGCAGTGCGTGAGGCCCCGCAGGAGAGCCCGCGCGCCGAGCGCAGTGGTATCGATTCTCTCGATTCGCTTGCGGTCGATATTGCCCGCATGATCGACCACGATGCTGCGGCCGAGCTGTGGGAACGCTACAATCGCGGCGAGCGCAACGTCTTCTCGCGCAAGCTCTATACCCCGCAGGGCCAGCGAGCGTTCGAGGAGATCCGCAAGAAATATCGCAGCGATCGCGACTTCACGCGAACCGTCGATCGCTACATCAGCGAGTTCGAGCGGCTTCTCGAGGAGGTCTCGCGCGACGACCGAGGCCAGGTCGTGGCGCGGACGTATCTCACATCGGAGACCGGCAAGGTCTACACCCTGCTTGCTCACGCGGCCGGCCGCTTCGAGTAGTGTGGTTGTAGGGTGGGTTAGCCGCACAAATCGGCTGTGACAGCCGATTTTGTGCGGCGTAACCCACCGCAAATGCGCGAACGGATCTGCGGCCGGGCGGCGCGGCGGCACCTTTCACTTCAAGAACAGGTCGTTCCAGAGCTTTTCCCATCGCTGCGCCTGCTCGATCGATTTGACCGGATCGATCATGAAGTAAGTGTGCGCGTCCAGCAGGGTCTTCTGGGTTCGACTGGATGGCACGCGGCCCATTTCGGCAAGGAGCTTCATGCCTTCGGGCGAAAAGACGAAATCGGCAAACAACAGCGCCGCGTGGGGATGCGGTGCGTGCTTCGCCAGGGCCAATGCTTGCGGACGCCCGATCAGCGGCTCAACCGCTACCCAGTCGATGGGACCGCCTTTGGCTTTGACCGAATCTGCGTTCCCGCTGTAGAGCGTGAGGCACACCAGCAATTCGCCCGCAGCCACGAGCTGCGCGACGAGGACGTGGCCCTTGCGCATCTGCGGCTTGAGCGCCGCAAGCCTCTGAAAGAATTCCCGGCCACGCTCCTCGCCCACCGCGCCGATCACGCCGGACATCCAGTCGAAGTCCGTGGCCTCGAGCGAAAGCCGGCCCTTCCATATTGGCGCAGCAAATCCCTCCACCGTCGTGGGCAGCTCCTCTCGTTTGATCCTATCGGTATTGTAGCCGGTCACCCAGAGGTTCGCGCGATCACTGAACCAGCGGCGATGGGCGGGCACAGCCCAGGCCGGGAGATCCGCGAGGTACGGGCTGTCGAACCGCGCAACGACCTGCTCGCGCGCGAGGGCTTCCACTTCCGGCGCATTGGTCTCTACCACATCCATCGTGCGATGATTTGCGCGCGCTTCGGTCAAGGCGCGTTGCAGCACGTTCTCGCTCAATGCCCGCCAGAGCTGGACTTTGATCCCGTATTTTTTCTCAAAAGCCTGGCTGAGCGGCCCGGACTCGGTAGTCGCCATCGAGGTGTAGAGGGCGAGGGTTCCTTCCTTGCGCGCTTGCGCGACCAGGTTCTGCTCACGATCGGCGCCATGATAGGTATAGATCCCGGGAGCATCGGGATCAGCCGATTGTGCATGTGCCGATGATGGAAGGAGCGCGAAAGCTACCAGGGCAAACAAGACCGGCTGTGCCGGAGTGCCTGGTCGAGACATGGTCACGGCTCCTTCTCAATGGGCTGCGCTCTTAACTCAGGGATAGAAGGCCGGCAATGAGCCGCCCTGCCCTCGTCTTGTCGGTGCGTGTCGAGCGCTGGCCGATCGCGGGATCGTTCGTCATCAGCCGTGGCGCCAAGAGCGAAGCCGTGGTGGTGGTGGCCGAATTATCGCGTGGGGATCAT
>DATBYX010000523.1:0-2350 GCA_036513475.1 Xanthobacteraceae bacterium
ATGCACCCGCGACGTGCAGCGTTACTGCCGCAAGCTGGTGGATCAAGGCGATTTTACCATTCTGGCCTGCCTCAAGGAGAATCGTCCAAGGCTTTCTCCCGCGTGCCGCGGCGTGCTGGTCAGCCACGGGCAATAGAGGCCGATCGACAGCAGAAGATCGGTCATGCCTTGATCGCGTGGCTGCTGGCAATGCGTCCGGTAACCTCGGTCCCCCCGAGTATCCGGGGTGGGTGCTGCCGTTCCAGGGAGCCGACCGTATCAAGCCGGCTGATCGCAGTGATCAGGCGGACACCGATGCTGCGCTCCCTCTCCCGCGCTTGAGCCTGTGAAGGAAACGGTTTTCCATGTTACATTCTTTCGCAACCGACCAAGTTGCGAACGCTGGAGCAATTCGCGAGCCGCTCCTGCGATCAGGTCCAGCTCAATGCATCAGGTCATCTGTAGGCGCAATTCCCGTCTGTTCGTAGTAAACGTTCGATCAAACAGCTTTAGCCTGCAACCGGTATGCCGCCATCAGATTGTTGGCGAGCGCATGCCACAGAGCCACTGCCTTGGCTTTGATCAGGCCGCGTACCGGAAGGAACCCGAAGCCGTGGTTCTTGAGGTGGGCGTTGATCCGCTCGATGAGTTTGCGGTCCCTGTAGACCTCTTGGCCGGCCGAGGTGTCCATCCGGCTGCGCCATGCTTTCACGCTCTCGGGTTCCTTTGCTCGGTTCCTCACACGGTTGGCAAGCGTCTCGGGTTTGACGTCGTCGCGCTCGGTTGGCGATGGCGCAAAGACTGTCACCGGGTCCATCTCACGCGAAGCCAACGCGGCAATGTCGTCGCTGGTGGCGTAATGAGTGTCGACCAGAAGGTTTTCCGGGGCTTTGCCGTAGCGGCGCACGATGTCGTCCACCATCGGAACCGCGAGACCGGCATCGTTGCGTCGATCCGTCATCTCGACCGAGACGATGATGCCCTCCTTGGGTGTGACCGCAAGCTGCGCGTTGAAGGCCGGCCGCACCGCTCCGTCGGGAAAGCGCATATTGCGTGCCTCCGCATCACTGAGCGAGGCGCTCGGCTCGGACTTCTTCCTGGCCTCGTCCTGGGGATGCGTCTTCGCCCGTTTCTCCTTCTCGGCCCGAACCTTGTCGAGTGCCGCCCGCGCCCGGCCGGCGCGCTCCTTCACGTCCCGCGCCGCTCGCTCTTTGGCCGCCAGTCTGCGTTGCGAGGAGGCTTTCGGATCAGTCTCGATCTCCGCCTTGAGTTCGGCGAGCCGGCGCTCCACCGCAGCCTCGATCCGCGCCAGCTTGCCAGCAGTCTTAAACGATCCCCGGCTGGCATTCGCCCGCACCTTGGTGCCGTCGACCACGATCTCCTCGAGCGAGATCACTCTCGCCTTGATCAGAGCCGTCACACTTTCGGTCAGCAGTCGATCCAGCAGCCACACATGCGCCACCCGGAAGTCCGCAAGCCCGTGATAGTTCAACGGTACCCCGCCGGCGATCCATCGGTACGCCAAGTCGCTTTGCGTGAGCCGTTCAAGCTGACGGGCCGAACCGACCCCTTCGATGGTCGCATAAAGCCACAACGCCATCAGAACTGCGGGATCAGGCGGCGGCCGTCCCGGCTCGCCCTCGCGGGCTTTGATGGCGTCGTACAACGCCGACAGCTCAAGCCCCTCGACAAAGCCCATCACGATCCGGGCCCGATGATCGCTCGGCAGCAATGCCTCCAGATCAACGAAATCCCACCGTGTCTGCAGACGATCCGCCCGAAGGAACCGCGCCTCGCTCGCCATCGAATCACCTCGCGTTGCAGCGAAAGTGAATCACATGCCCGGGGCAACGCCAATTTCTTCACACGCTCAAGCGCGGGAGAGGGGGCGCACCGTCCGTGTAGCTTTCGCGGCGCCACCCATCCACACGTCGTTCCGGCCTTGAGCCGCGACGTGGCTCAAGGCCGGGACGACGTTGAGATATTGACCTTCGCGGCCCAATCCGCTTGCCTTGTCTCAACACAACAGACCACCTTCGGGAAGCAACGCCAGGAAAACCCCAATGTCCTATGTGCTGGCCATCGATCAGGGCACCACATCCTCGCGCGCGATCGTGTTTCGGTCCGACATTTCCATCGCAGCATCCGCGCAAGCGGAATTCCCGCAGCATTTTCCGGCGTCGGGCTGGGTCGAGCACGAGCCCGAGGATATCTGGACCTCGACGGTCGCCACCTGCCGCGAGGCGCTGAAGAAGGCGGCGGTGACGGCAAAGGACATCGCCGCCATCGGCATCACCAACCAGCGCGAAACCACCGTGGTGTGGGACCGCGTCACCGGCCAGGCGGTGCACCGCGCCATCGTCTGGCAGGA
>DATBYX010000524.1:0-7635 GCA_036513475.1 Xanthobacteraceae bacterium
ATCGGTCCGGTATCGCCGATGTCCTCGTTGTAATGCACCTCGTCGCCGCGGGAGAGATGGTCGAAATCCCCGGAGAGGACCGAGTTGCGGTGGAAATACAAGAGCCCTCCTTCTTTGGTCAGGAGGTATCCAAAATCCTGATCCCCGTTCACCTCGGCGATCTGGCCGAGCGACTGGCTTTCGGCGTCGTGCGCCGGCGCTCTTTCCCGGTCGACCCTTTGCTCCTTGATGTGCAAGAGTCGACGCTCGGCGATGCGGAATGCCTCGTTGATGGCCTTGTGCAAGTCGGGACGCTGGTACTTGCGCAGCAGGTGGTCAGGCTCGTGACTGACGACGACATCGCCGTGGCCGGGAATCCCCATCTCAATATGCACAACCGGCGGTATGGCCCCGGTGAGATCCTTGGCGCGCTGATCGATCCGCACCCGGCACGAGGTCAGCCGGTCATAGCGTCGCTCCAGTTCCGAGACCCGGGCGCGAATTTCCTCCTCTACGGCTGGCGAGCTTTCGAGGTTGTGAAACGCGATTTCAAGCGGAACCTGCAACATTGCATCTCCATAGGTTTGGCGCTTTTCATGCGTTTGTTAACGCCGGATCATGCCGAGTCGTTGCCCTGGTCAGAGGGTCGGGCAATGGCACGTGGAGGTTCGCGATAACGCGATCGCCAGGCGCGGTTATACCTCCCCCATCGGGGGAGGTCGGCGACCCCCGACTTGACCGGGGGGAGCCGGATGGGGGCACTGCGACTCACGCTGTTCGTATCATCCCCCACCCGACCGCCGTCGCTGCGCTCCGGCGGTCGACCTCCCCCGATGGGGGAGGTATGGAGGCTCGCAGAGGGAAAGGCAGGAAGAATGGCTCTATTGCGCGGTTTTGCACGTGTCGGCTTGGGCTTGCTCGTCGCCTTGGGAACGCTCAGCGCGAGCAAAGCAGCGGATCCCGTTTTTCAACGCTGGCTGCAGGATCTGTGGCCGCAGGCCCAGGCGCTCGGGGTCTCGCGCCGGACCTTCGAGGCGGCGACGCAAAGCGTCGAGCCCGATCTCTCGCTGCCCGACCTCGATCTTCCCGGCAGGGAGGGCGCCCCGCCCCGCGGGCAGGCGGAATTCGTGCAGACCCCCGCCGATTACATCAAGGAGCGCAACATCGCCCACCTGGCGGAACAGGCGCAGAAGCTTGCAGCCGAGCACAGCCGCACGCTGGCTGCCATTGAACAAAAGTTCGGGGTGCCCGGAAATGTGCTGCTCGCGATCTGGGGACGCGAGACGGCCTTCGGAACCTACAAGCTTCCGAAGAATGCCATCACCGTGCTCGCGACCCAGGCCTATTATGGGCGCCGCAAGGACATGTTCCGGCAGGAGCTGCTCTATGCCTTCAAGATGCTGGACGAGGGCCACGTAAAGCTCGCGGACATGCGCAGCTCCTGGGGAGGAGCCATGGGGCTCACCCAATTCCTGCCGTCCGAGTTTTACAAATACGCGGTCGATTTCGACGGCGATGGGAAGAAGGACATCTGGCATTCCATTCCGGATGCGCTGGCGTCAGCGGCGCAGCAGCTCGTGGGCAAAGGCTGGCAGCGGGGCACGCACTGGGCTTACGAAGTGCGTGCACCGCAGGCTGTCGATTGCACGATCGCTGTGCCGGAGGTCACGCGCCCACTCGGCGAATGGCTCAAGCAAGGCTTCGTGCTCGCCTACGGCCGCAAGCCAAGCCCGGCCGATCTTGCGGAGCCGGCCTCGCTGCTCCTGCCCGAGGGGACTTATGGGCCGGCGTTTCTCACCCTCAAGAACTATTACGTGATCAAGGAGTATAACTTTTCCGATCTCTATGTCTTGTTTGTCGGGCATCTGAGCGATCGGATTACCGACCCGCGTCCCTTCGAGACACCGTGGAGCAAGAACACGCAATTGCGCACCGCCCAGGTCGAGAGCATGCAGCGCACGCTGACGAAGCTGGGGCTCTACAAGGACAAGATAGACGGTAAAGCCGGAATGCAAACGCGCTCGGCTCTGGGCGCTTATCAGAAGTCCAATCGGTTGAAGCTCGATTGCTGGCCTACCGCTGCCGTGCTCGACGACATGCAGAGACGATCGGGCCAATACTGAAAGATCCGGCGGGCCACAGGCCCGCCGGATTTATTTGGTGCGCGAGAGCAGATGTAGGGCGACCCAATGGGTCGCAACGAAGGTCGCCGAGAATGGAGAGTGCTGTTTGTAGGGGCGAGGCATTGCCTCGCCCTGTTTCAACAGCATCGATGCGGATGGGGGGCGACGCATGCGTCGCCCCTGCGAATTCCTGTGAGGTTACTGACAGACCGCGACCGGGCGACCGCGCCAGCCAACCATGTTGCCGTAGGCATCGTAGACCGGCATGCGCGTCCAGTAACAGTTCGGGCCAGGAAGCGGAGCGGCGTAGCCGCTATAGACGACATACCCCGGACCCGGTGCGACCACATAGGCCGGCCGCGCGCTCGCGACCGCGCTGCCGACGATGGCGCCGGCAACAAAGCCTCCCACCAGGCCGGCGCCGACGCCGCAACCATAGCAGCGGGCGTCCGCAGGTGTGGGTGAAACGGCGGTGGCAGCTGCCACGCCCGCAGCCGCAACCAAAGCAGTCAGAGTCTTCTTCATCCGAGTCTCCTTCAGCGCCGGCTGCGTGCCGGACGCGAAACGATTGTGATGTGCGATAGCCCCAAAGTGACCCATACCCCCGTTTGAGCCGCAGCGAGTAAGAACGCGCAATTTGTCGGAATTTCGTCCGAATTTGGTTCCCGCACGCCGATATATTGGGCCACTCAGCACACCCGATAGCGGTACCTGTAGCGCCAGCGCCAGCAGCCACCGTACGGCCGCGGTCCGTAGTACCCGTAATAGGCCGGAGCAGGCATGTAATAGTCGTAATATACCGGTGCCGGCGCGTAATAGCCGTAATACCCATACGGATACGGCCGTGCGAATGCGCTGCCGACGATCGCACCGGCGGCGAATCCGCCGATCACGGCGGGTCCCCACCAGCCTCCCCACCGCGCGTCGGCTGTGCTCGAAGCGCCAATCGTTGCAGCCGCGATGGTTGCCGCTGCGGCAAGTGCGGTGACAGCTTTCCTCATGGGCTCTCCTCCGATGTAAGCTGGGCTAGCGGTTAACGTCACCCTCGGCCAGCCATGTTCCACACGGCATCTGAACAAAGCCTGAATGTGGGAAGTACCGCAATGCTGCCGCACGACTGGGGGGGACTACGATCGGGACCGTAAGCCCGCCACGTGCGGCGGATTACGCTCCGTTCATCCGCCCCCGCGGAGGCTACCAGAGAGGTCTTGGACAGATGCGACATGAGTACGTGGAATTGATCGGAATCGCTGCGGCAGCGGCCAGCCTGTACGCGGCACACGCCAGGACCATGATTCCCCTGCGCATTGCCGCGATCGTCGCGAACGCGCTGGCGATGAGCTACAGCTTCCTGCACGGGACATACCCCACGTTCGCATTGAATGCGATCCTGCTGCCGATCAATGCGTGGCGGCTGCGCGCGATGCTGAACCTCATTCGCAACATCAATGAAGCCACTAAGAGCGACATGAACGTGGATTGGCTTCTGCCCTACACGCGGCCGGTACATTTCAAAGCCGGCGATCTCATCACGCAGCGCGGCGAATACGCCACCGCGGCATTCTACATCACGTCGGGCGAGGTCGAGATGGTCGAGATCAATCAATCGTACGAGAAGGGCACCCTGGTCGGCGAGATCGGCCTGTTCGCACCGCAAGGCAGGCGCAACATGACGATACGCTGCACGACCGATGTGGACGCGGCGCAGATCGACTATGATCGTTTCAAGGAACTCTACTTCCAGAACCCGCAGTTCGGCTTCCGGCTGTTGCACCTGATCGTGGCGCGCATGGAGACTAACCTCGAACTCTCGCAGGGCGCGAGGCTTTCGTGAATGGGTTTGCGCTTTGCGGCGCCCCGAAATGACGCCGCAGAATTTATGGCGGCCGGCGCCTCACAGCGCCCGATTGCTGTCCTTCACGGCTTGTGCGTCCACGTAGACCTGATTGCCCAGCTCGCGGAATTTCAGGCTCATCTGCGCCATGCCCTGTTCCTTGTCGTTCAGGGTGGCCGCGTAGTCACGCACATCCTGCGTGATCTTCATGGAGCAGAATTTCGGTCCGCACATCGAGCAGAAATGCGCAACCTTGTGCGCGTCTTTCGGTAAGGTCTCGTCGTGGTATTCACGCGCGGTCTCGGGATCGAGCGACAGGTTGAACTGGTCGACCCAACGGAAGTCGAAGCGCGCCCGCGACAAGGCATCATCGCGCAGCTGTGCTGCGGGATGTCCCTTGGCAAGATCAGCGGCGTGCGCCGCGATCTTGTAGGCGATCACGCCTTGCTTGACGTCGTCGCGATCAGGCAGCCCAAGATGCTCCTTCGGCGTGACATAACACAGCATCGCGGTGCCGAACCAACCGATCATGGCAGCGCCAATCGCGGACGTGATGTGGTCGTATCCCGGCGCGATGTCGGTCGTGAGGGGGCCGAGCGTATAGAACGGCGCTTCCCCGCACTCTTTCAGCTGCTTCTCCACGTTGACCTTGATCTTGTGCATGGGCACGTGGCCGGGGCCTTCGATCATCACCTGGCAGCCCTTGTCCCATGCGATCTTGGTGAGCTCGCCCAAGGTCTCGAGCTCGGCGAATTGCGCGCGATCGTTGGCATCAGCGATCGAGCCGGGGCGCAGTCCGTCGCCGAGCGAGAAGCTCACGTCGTACTTGCGCATGATGTCGCAAATCTCCTCGAAACGCTCGTAAAGGAAGCTCTCCTTGTGGCGGGAGAGGCACCATTTCGCCATGATCGAGCCGCCGCGGGAGACGATCCCGGTGACCCTGCTCGCGGTGAGGTGAATATAGGGAAGCCGCACCCCTGCATGGATGGTGAAATAGTCGACGCCCTGCTCGCATTGCTCGATCAGAGTATCGCGGTAGCATTCCCAGTCGAGTTTGACCGGGTCGCCGTGCACCTTCTCCAGCGCCTGGTAGATGGGCACGGTACCGATAGGTATTGGCGCGTTGCGGATGATCCATTCGCGCGTGGTGTGGATGTTCCGTCCGGTGGAGAGGTCCATCACGGTATCGGCGCCCCATCGGATCGCCCACACCATTTTCTCCACTTCTTCTTCCACCGATGAGGTGACCGCCGAGTTGCCGATATTGGCGTTGATCTTGGTGAGGAAGTTGCGGCCGATGATCATCGGCTCGAGTTCCGCGTGATTGATGTTGGAAGGGATGATCGCGCGGCCGCGCGCGACTTCCGAACGCACGAATTCAGGCGTGACGAATGCGGGCACCGAAGCCCCGAAACTCTCGCCATCCGCCAGCGCCGCCTCTGCGCGTTCGAGCATCTGCTTGCGGCCGAGATTTTCCCGCTCCGCGATGTAGATCATCTCGCTGGTGACCACGCCGGCGCGGGCCCATTCGAGCTGGGTCACCGGCTTGCCATTGGCGGCGCGCATGGGGCGATGCGCCGTGGGGAAGCTGCGGGCAGCATGCTTGCCGCTCACGTTGCCGTTGTCCTCGGCCGTCACGCCGCGGCCTTCGTAATCCTCGATCCCGCCTCGCGCGCGCACCCATGCGGAGCGCTCGCGCGAGAGCCCACGCTCGACATCGATGGTGACGTTGGGATCGGTATAGGGGCCGGTCGTGTCATAGACCGGGAAAGCCGGGTCGCCCGCGGCCTCGGTGAGCAAAATCTCCCGGATCGGCACACGCAGGTCGGGTGCGGCGTCCGGCTTGACGTAGACCTTGCGCGAAGCGGGCAATGGGCCGGTCGTCACGTTCGGTATCGCGAAGTCGGGATCGTGGATGTTCATGTGTTGCTCCCGTTGGGAACTGCTGAGCTAACAACCAGGAACCCGCGGCACTCAACGAATGCCGCCTTGGGCTCTGCTGGCCGGATGCAAGGAAGTGATGGCACGGATTGTCCTGTCCCTTCGCCGGCATGACCCGGATCAGGTTCAAAGGGTTTTTCGCGGGTTCCCCACGACGGGGTCAGCGAACTCTCAGCTCCTTGACCGGAGCTCCCCTCGGAACACCCGCTCAATGTAAGCCGCCCGGTGGGCCTGTCAACGCAACTCACCGGCGCCGCGCGCAGATCTTCGTAGGGGCGAGGCATGCCTCGCCCCTACAGGCCGAAAGTTCGGAGCGGTTTTGCCCCGGATGTCGCGCTGACGCGCTCATCCGGGCTGCGGGCGTGCCGGAATGGCGCGGCGTTCGCAATGACCGTTAATAGATGCCGCCGAGGATCGTGGGGGCGTGGCGCTCTGAAGTGGTGGGTTCGGATAGCCGGGCTGATGCGCGATGCGCAACCATCGGCAGGACCACGACCTTGGTGCCGACCTGGACGCGGCTATAAAGGTCGATCACGTCCTCATCGACCATGCGGATGCAGCCGGAAGAGACCTGACTGCCGATAGTGGACGGGGCGTTGGTGCCGTGAATGCGGTAGACCGAGCCGCTCAGATACATCGCCCGTGCGCCCAACGGATTGCCGGGGCCACCGGCGACGAAGCGCGGCAGATACGGTTGGCGCTCGATCATCTCGGGGGGAGGCGTCCAGTCCGGCCACTCGGCCTTGCGTTCGATCGTCTTTGTCCCGGACCAGGTGAAGCCTTCGCGCCCGACGCCGATCCCGTACCGCAACGCTTTGCCGCCACCCAGCACGAGGTAGAGATAGGTGTTTGGGGTGTCGATGATGATCGTCCCGGGCGCTTCGCTGGTCCGATAGTCCACAGTCTGGCGGCGGAATTCGGCTGCTACTTCCGCCTCTTCGTCCGCGCTGTTGGCATAGGCCGATGTCTGCGCCGGCGGGCTTGGCTGCGCAACATTGGGCTGATTGAAGAAGGTGAAGGGGTCGGCGGAGGCGCCCCCAGAGAAGGCCATTGCGACAAACGTGCCGAGCACGCTCGCAATCCGCAGATGCCGGAATTTGGTCATAGCGCTCCCCCTTCGATAGCCATTGGTCGATACGGGGAGTCGCCCGGTTCAATTCGGCAGTGCACAAAATCGTGTAACGGGCATGAATGTAGGGGCGGGTTTGAAACCCGCCCCTACAATTGCCGGCCCCGGGGTTCACCCCGGATATCGCGCTGAGGCGCTTCATCCGGGCTACGAACCCGCGTCTTCAGCACCATGCTTGGCGCCACTACGACTCTGCATTTGTACCACGCTTGGCGTGCCACCCGACTACCGCCTCGGCAACGGAATCGGTCGAGGCAAAATAAGGCTTGATGTCGAGGAGCGGCGTCCCGTCGAGGCAGTCGAGGCCACTCACGGATAGCCGACTGCCGTCAACGCCGATGAGCCGGGCGACGCTCATTGCGATGGGATTGGGGCGGGCGGGGGACCGCAGCGCAAAGGTGCCGCGCCCGACGCCGTGATGACGTGGTACCTGGATCACCAGATCGCGTCGCGATCTATCCATCCAATAAAGCACCACGAGGTGCGTACAGGTCTCGACGCCCCGCAGGGCGGGCGCCCATCGTGGGTCAACCTCGATGGTGCAGATCGCGTCCGATTCCCGCGCGTTCTTTGGACAATTGTCGCGATCGGTCCAAGGGGTCCGTATCCGGCCGATGAAGTAGAGCGAA
>DATBYX010000525.1:0-3701 GCA_036513475.1 Xanthobacteraceae bacterium
AGGTTCGTGCCCGATACGCAACGCGAGTACATCCGTGCCGTCAAGAGGCTCGCTACTTTCCTCGGCCGTTCCCCCGACACCGCGACGGCGGAAGAACTGCGCGCGTTCCAGCTGCATCTGACCGAGACCGGTGTGCAGCCACCGACCATCAACGCGACGGTGACTGCGCTCCGGTTCTTCTTCAAGGTGACGCTCGACCGGCCGGAGACGACGCGCCATCTCGTGTTCGTCTACGAGCCGCGCAAGCTGCCACGCGTGCTCTCGCCCGAGGAGGTGTTGCGCCTGCTGGAGGCCGCACCTGGACCCAAACACAAGGCAGCGCTCAGCGTTGCCTACGGCGCGGGTCTGCGAGCCATGGAGGTCGTCGCGCTGAAGGTCTGCGATATTGATTCCAAGCGCATGATGCTCCGCGTGGACCAGGGCAAAGGCCGCAAGGATCGCCATGCCATGCTGTCACCGCAGTTGTTGGAGCTGCTGCGCGACTGGTGGCGCATCGCACAGCCAAAGGTGTGGATGTTCCCGGGCCGCGACCGCATCAACCCGATGACGACGCGGCAGCTCAACCGCGGCTGCCACATGGCTGCCGAGCTGGCTGGACTGCCCAATTGGGTTGCGCCGCACACGTTGCGGCACAGCTTCGCCACGCACCTGCTCGAGCAGAACATCGATATTCGTGTGATCCAGGTTTTGCTCGGACATTCCAGGCTCGACACCACAGCGCGCTACACCCATGTGGCCACCAACGTCATCCGTGAGGTCATGAGCCCGCTGGACAGGCTCACCCCACTGGTGCCGAAGAAAAAGCACGAGCCGCCAGCGTAACGGGTCCACGTGGCCCGTCCAGCTCTGGAGGTCGCGGACGTCTTCCGCGACCACGGGGCCGCGTGGCGTCATGCCAACCGCGGTCACGTGAGCCTGCTCCAGCTCAAGGTGATGAGCGCCATCGAGAACTGCCGCACCGCGGCCCTCGGCGGACACGTCGCGCGCTGCGAGGACTGCGCCCATACCACGATCGCCTACAACAGCTGCCGCAACCGGCACTGCCCGAAGTGCCAGGGCGCGGCAGCACGCGAGTGGATGGCGGCGCGCGAGGCCGAACTGCTCCCGATTCCCTACTTCCACGTCGTCTTCACGCTGCCTTCGGCGATTGGCGACATCGCCTACCAGAACAAGGCCGTGATCTACGATCTGCTGTTCAAGGCCTCGTCGGAGACGATGCTCAGGATCGCGGCCGACCCGAAGCATCTCGGAGCCCGCATCGGCATCACCTCAGTGTTGCACAGCTGGGGTTCGGCAATGACCCACCATCCGCACCTGCACATGATCGTGCCGGGCGGTGGGCTCTCCATGGATGGCGGCCGTTGGATCTCATGCAAGCCAAACTTCCTGCTGCCCGTGCGCGTTCTGTCGAAGCTGTTTCGCCGTTTGATGCTGGAGAAACTTCTGGCGGCACACCGAGCGGGCAAGCTGCAATTGCTCGGCTCACACGCCGATCTGGCCGATGTCAAGAGATTCGCGTCGTTCCTCGCTCCACTCAGCAAGAAGCGCTGGTTCGTCTACGCCAAGCGTCCGTTCGCCGGCCCGAAGGCCGTGCTCGCCTATCTGTCACGGTATACCCACCGCGTCGCCATCTCAAACCATCGCCTGATCGCAGTCGACCAGCGGAGCGTCACGTTCAAGGTCAAGAACTACAGGATCGAAGGCCCCGGCCGGTACACGACGATGAGGCTCGACGTCGGCGAGTTCATCCGCCGGTTCCTCATCCACGTGCTGCCCAAAGGCTTCCATCGCATCCGCCACTACGGCCTGTTCGCCAGCGCCAATCGTGTCGAGACGATCGCGCGATCGCGCGAACTCCTGGGACTGGCAACGCCTGCAGCCGAAGCGGCGGTCGAAATCGACCCGGCGGTGGCGCAGGCGCTTATCCAGCCTTGCCCCTGCTGTGGCGGCCGCATGTTCGTCATCGAGACTTTCGATGCTGGCTGCCAACCACGCTACCGGCCGACGGCAATGAGGATCGATACCTCATGAGCGAAACCGAAACATTCCGCACCCCAACCACCAAGCGCTTTCCTCGCTGGTCAGTAACCGGATACGCCGCTGCTCGGCCGAACACATGTCCGGCATCGCATTCCGCACCGCATGCATCCCCGAAACGCATCGTCGACGCTACCCAATCAGAGCCGATCGGCCAAACCAGCGGGCATAGTACCGTTATCCCCGAGCCTCGCCCACTTCCGCACACCCACAGCCACGCGATCAAATCTCCATAGCGCGCGGCAGCCGTCCTACCCAACCTCTCGCGCGTTCCTTCACTGGAGGCTTTCGGACGACGGCCCCGTGCGCGCGGCGCCACCTTCATGGGGCCGTCATCCGAAACCCTTCACAACATCGGAAGTCGCCTCTCACAGAGCCACCGTCAACCCTATGAAGGCAATGAGGTCCGTGGCAGCCGCGGTGAGGCTGCCACTCTATGCGCACGAAGTTCTTGATCGCTCTGAGTTTGTCCAATCCGATTACTCCATTTTTTGGAGACGTACAGAAAGTCATCTTCATTGAAGTGATTGAATGAGCCATACTGGCTGCCAGCGGTGTCGTCCGCATGCTGCCGTCCGTAACCGATGAGCCGGGAGGCCGAGATGAAAAAGCTCTTGAGAAGCATCGCCTTGTCGTCGCTAACAGTCGCGGCGCTCCTTGGTCAGCAGGCCTTGGCTCAAACGACCAAAGCGACAGAAGCCGAAACAAAGATGTTCGCTGCGAGTGCTGGTTACGAGCGTTTCATGGGCCGCTGGAGCCGCCTGCTCGCACCGGCCTACATTTCGTTTGCCGGCGTCAAGAACGGCGACCGCGTTCTCGATGTAGGCACCGGAACCGGATCGCTCGCAGCGGCAGTAGAAACGGGCATGCCTGCGAGCGAGATTGTTGGTGTGGATCCTTCGGAGGGATTCATCGCCTACGCACAGAAGAACGTCGCGTCTGCCCGCGCGCACTTTGAAGTCGGCGATGCCCAGGCGCTGAAGTTCAAGGATGCAGCATTCGACAACACTCTGGCCTTGCTCGTCATGAACTTCGTCCCCGATCCCAACAAGGCAATTGCGGAAATGCGCCGCGTGACGCGTCCGCAAGGCGTTGTAAGTGCCTGTGTCTGGGACTACGACGCTGGCATGCAGATGCTCAGGTTTTTCTGGGATGAAGCCGTCGCACTCGATCCGGCCATCGAGCCAAAGGACGAGCGCCACATGAAGTTCTCGCGCCAAGGTGAGTTGGGGGACCTCTGGAGGAAGGCTGGACTCATCAATGTCAAAGAGCAGCCCCTGGTCATCGACCAAGCGTATTCATCGTTCAACGACTACTGGGAGCCGTTCACGAAGGGGGCGGGCCCCGGAGGCGCGTTCGTCGTGTCGCTTTCCGAGGATCGTCGGCAACAGCTCGAGGCTCGCATGCGCAAGCACTTGCTTGGAGATCGCCTAGATGGCCCATTCAAGCTAACAGCGAGAGCTTGGTGTGTGCGGGGGGGAGTTCCCAATTCGTAATAATGTCTGTGTTGGGTCAAAAGCTACGTTTTGACCTTGGGCCTGCTACTTCCGCTCTACCCCGATGAACGGACATCGTCAGACGGCCCCGGCATGTCTCAAGTGTGCCACTTCCGGACATCACGCTCCAAGAAAATATATGGGGCGCGCTGTCCAGGAGAACACGAT